>JAQIBS010000200.1 GCA_027858965.1 Kiritimatiellia bacterium | reverse complement strand
AACCATCATCAAAGATAAGACATCTCTTGGTGTTATGCTTTTGATGCACCGCAAATTGAAACGACAGACTGGGACTAGGCGCGGTTTTACCCACAGATTTAGCGGAAGAGGCAAAAATTGTATTCATAAATTCAACGTTTCACAAGTCAATTATTTAACACTTATCGTTCGCTCTAACTATTCAGAGACCTGAAAAACGAAAGTGGTTATCCATAAACATCTCTGAAGACTCTTCAATACATTCAAATGTTACACGTTTTCCTCCTAGTGATCAAGCACTGAAATGTGGATTGTGAAGCGCATGCATGTTGGTGTGGAATCCGAGACTGGCCTCTTGGGTCAGTCCTCGGCCACCCGACTCGGTCAATTATTTTTCTTTTGCACAAGATATCCATCCAAATTGCCAACCTTACATGGAACGAAACACAAAGTTCCATTTTCGGTTTTGGGCCAGATACACTTGAGGGCCTCGTCGATCATCACTGCATCTGTTCCTTCAGAAAGTTTCGTTGCTCGAAACACACATTCACCAAACACCTTTGGTTGCATGAAGTCGGGTAGACCTACCAGGGTCACAACCGCCTTGCTGTAGGCCAATCCAATACCGATTCTTAATGGAGGCAAGTTATAGCGGGAGAAAAGCTGTGGATTCACGACATCGCGAACTGCATCCATACACTTATTTGCTGCTCGCTTAGATGCATAGATGGTCTTATTTTTGTCATCCTTGTCTACGCAGAAAAGCCCAAGGATTCCGTCGCCCAAGTACTCCGTGACGTGACCTTCTTCGTAGGCTATTGCTTTTGCAAGACTTGGCAATAGCGCAGCTGTCTCATAGAACACCCGCTGCAATTGGCTTACGCGGGCTGTCTTCTGGCTAATTGAGCAAAGCAGGTGTTTAGTGGAATCTCGCATGTCTGCGACAATAGCAATAAAATGGTCAACTTTCGGCTTACCTGGCTCAACAGTTGGGTGCCCAGGTATCTGCGTGTCGATCGATTCGGCCAGTTTCATCGTGAAGGCGCGAGAGTTAGCCGCCATAGCAAGCTCATCACCAACCTGATTCCAAATACTCTCCGCTGCATCAAGCGAGACGGAGGCGATTTGTGATAGTTCTTTCGTTTGTTTAGATGTAAGCATGGAATGATTAGATAAAAATTAGGTGGAGAAACCAGAGCACTCCACCGAGTATTACCCACAATATTGCTGCGTGGTATGCAAACACTGAGCGCTTGATCTTGATTGATGCGATATACATGGCTTTCATTTGCTCCAGCGTAAGATGTTTGGCAATTTCATCCGCATTTTCAGGGATACAAGAATAGTGCTTGGAAAACTGGATGACGGAGCGTGTTTTTGTAGCACCCATAATATCCCAGAACTTGTGGGAAAATAGCCCTGCTGGGTAAAACATGCTATCGGGTCTATCTCCATCGATATGTTGCTTCGGATCTTCGATCGCAATAATGGTGCGGAGTGCGCACCAGAAGCCGACGAGCCATGCGAGGGTGAATAAAAATGCAAGGATTCCTGCCACGATAGCAAGCCAAAGCGCACCGCTAGTAAACATCTGTGTAAGCTTTGCATATATTGCACTGAGCTTGGTGAGAGGCACGAACAGAATAACTAGTAAGTAACTGACTTTGGCGTCGACTGCACGAATGGTTGATTGGAGATCTCCCAGTGATGAGTACAGATACTGAAGCTTGTGTTCATAGTCCATATTTTCCTTCTCCTGTTATGCTTACCGCATGACCATCTAAGTCCATGGCTGTAGAGATGCTGGGCGATGATTGCGGTGAAAGCCATTCTTCTATCTCTATATTGATAATGTCGGCACCCACGACGGGGTCACACCTCAACGGCGTGTTGCCTAAACCCGGCAACGCTTAAGCCAACCTAACTTGCTGTGACGGCAATAACCAATGACTCATCGCCATGTTCAAATCATCTTTGCTGTTCTCATGGCCTTAATCGACCGATACTTTGGCGTTTGCTATTTAGGCAACACGCCGTCAAAATAAAAAATAGTGGGTTTTGAGATTCAAAGTCCACTAAATTCACCATATGCATCAAAAACTCAACATCAAAAAAACATTTTTGATCTTTCAAAAAGCTTACAAATACATGACTAGTAAGTCAACCAAAAACACCAAAAAATCTATGCTTCTTAATTTTCACTATTTCATCAACAAAGTCTATAGAGGCACTTACTCCATAACTAGTTAAACGATAATAATTTAAACACATATCCCCTTTGGAACGAGAAACATAATAAATCACCTGACGACAATGTAGCGCCAGAGAGCGCCTGCATTTGCATAGTCGATATTGTCCACACTAAAACGGTACATTAGCACAGCACACGACTTGACATTGTGATACATCCTAGTTATTATCGCAACCACTGTAAGAGCTGAAACTTGATATTGATACCAAGTAAAACTCTGTTTTTTCTGATCAACACTATGACCCTT
The DNA here is from genome assembly GCA_027858965.1 of Kiritimatiellia bacterium. Taxonomy (GTDB): domain Bacteria; phylum Verrucomicrobiota; class Kiritimatiellia; order RFP12; family UBA1067; genus M55B167. Next base: position 1,677 of record JAQIBS010000200.1, on the reverse strand, counting down.
AAGCCACTATGACAAATGTTAGGCTAAGTTCTAAATCAAGGGCTGCCTGTCGGGCGCAGCCTGAGCGAAGACTGGGCCCCAACGCCCGGAAGGAATGAAAGATGGAAGATTATTTGGACAAGTCAGGAAAGGCAATTCTAGCTGCTTGTTTGACATATGACCACGCCCGTTCTGCCGAAAAAATGGCAGATTGGAATTGTATTGGCGAAAACAATATCGCCTGGAAGCAAGGTCCATTCTTGTCTGCTGGTGCAAACGAAAAACAACTGGATCGTAGTAAGCCTTATTGCTTTAAAATTAGCGACGAATTTGCTGCTGTCGCTGAGATAATTATGGGGCCAAATCCTGAAATATCGAAGAATGGAGGAGTAAAATTACCCCTTCCGCCAAAAGACAAAAATGAATCAAGAGTGGAACCAGTAATTTCAAAACTTGCAATTCTTGAACAGTTCGAATTGTTCAAAGAATTTCTACAGACCTTTAATGGGCCTTTTAATAAGAAGCGTTGTAAGGCATGGGAGAATCTAGCAGAAAAAGATAAAATAGACTTAGTCACTGAGCTTACTGATAGAAGAAATGAACTAACCCATGATTCCGATTATAAAATGCCTTCAATGAAGGAAGCTGTAGAGTATTTTTATGAATTGCGTCAACTTGCACCGCTGTTTTATAAGGTTTTTCAACAACAAAAAAACAGCTAACAATCTCCATCAGGCTGTGCTGCGCTGCGCCTGATATTTCAGTAGGAAATGATGGCAAAAATAAACCAAATTCGAAATGCCATAAAGGAACTAGATGGTGACGCATTTCAAAAGCTAACTGATTCTTATTTATTAAGAAAAGGTTATCAGCAACTCACTCCTATCGGTTCTGTTACGGGAAGCAATAAAGTTAGAATGCCCACTTTATAATGCCTGACGCCAGTTTGTTCTGTGTAAAGTGTACCCACACCCCCTCAGCCCTTTAATTTAGCGCAACATTCCTCTTCTGAGGCGATTGATATCAAAAAAACTCGGTTGTTTGTCCTCTGGCAGCGCTTGTTAGCCGATTCGGCCATCTATTATCATATTTAAAACTAATCCTTTTTCACCCGCCGCTTTATTGGCTTCCTCAAAATTGAAGTATACCCCTACAAAGTTATGAATATCAAACACTTTGTCATAAGAGTGTGCAATAAATACTTTATTTTCTTCTTCCAATTCTCCCTGCACCTGTTTTTCAACAATTTCAGGTGAACCACCATCATCATGCCTTTCTAGATATTTATTTGCCGTCTCCAGTGTTGAAAACACTGCTACAGCGTCACTTCCATTCATGTAATGAACAACAATGGCATATACTTTCATTTTCTCTCCTTAATTTTGACATCACGATAGTGCCGCCCCTTGCGAGGCGCCCCCCTTAGAGATCCCGGCGTGCGGTTTCTGCTCACACAGGGCTCCTCATTTTAAACTTTCACTAATTCCGCATCAGTGCGGATTAGACATTTAAACACCGTCGTTTGTAAAGCTTCTCTGTTATACGCGGTTTCACTCCATACAGTACCAGCACTTCGCTGGCTTCGGGGTCAGCCCTTGAATTAGTCGTTTAGCAACTGTTCGGTGTTTCTCAACTCATTCAAAACCTGCTCACATTTACGAACCAGGCAGCGCAATTCCTCCTCCTCTGCGAGCAGCT
>JAQIBS010000199.1 GCA_027858965.1 Kiritimatiellia bacterium | reverse complement strand
ACCCCACCCTACCCTGCCTTGGAGATTATGTTAAAATCGGATGGTGAAGTTGTATTGCCTAAAGCCTAAAGCCCAAAAGCCTAAAGCCTGTGTTTCAATATTGCACGGAGATATTATATGAGAAAGAATCGATTGTTTGTTGTTCTAGTTTCAGCGCTGAGTTTGCAGCTATCTCTGTTGGCAGCACAGGTCAACTCTGTTAACGGGGTGACCAATGCCCAGCCGGCTGGGTATGTGCCGCCGCTGGTCAGTAATGGAAGTCTCTCCATGCTGGTTGACCAGCTGGGTGGACAGACCCAGCGTTTCTATTTCACAATGAAGCCCGCAATTTTCCGGGCGGGCCGCCGTTATCACCCTCCTGCTTCTAAGTTGATTCCATTCGGCCACTTTGACTGGGGTTTGAGTATCAACGATAAAACCTGCAAAGATCCGCAGCGATGGACGCAGTCGCTGGATACCCGCAGGGCTGTTGTCTCCTGTGTCAACGAATATGCGGAAGGCCTGAAGGTTGAAACAACTGTGTTCTGTCCTCTCAACAGGGAGATGGTTGTGTTGAAGCGACGACTGACCTGCACTGCCTCTCAGCCGGTCAAGGTCTGGCAGTCCTTTCGCTATCAGCTGACTGCCAATGAAAAAGAGAATCGTATGCCCTGGCGTCTCACTGGAAGCTGCAGCTGGGATAAGGATTCCAAGAGTGTTCTGCATAAATACTGGGCAGATGGATATCCGTATAGTGCGGGGGTTATCTCGCTCTTCTCCGATAAACCGGTGACCGCTGGAGTTGATGGTCATCGCTCTGATTTGAGAAACAGCTGGACAATAGAACCGGGAAAACCGGTTGAGCAGTGTTTTTATCTGCTCTTTGAAGATTTGCTGGATGGAAAAGGTTTTTATGAGCGTGCTGCAGAAGAGCAGGAGTTTGTCCTTAAGTCAGGTTACGACGCTCTGTTGTCCGAGCATGTCAAGGCCTGGGCCGATTACTGGGATGACTCATCTGTAAGTGTGCCGGATGCAAATATTCAGCGCATGTATGACACCGCACAATATCACCTGCGGGCCAATGCCACCCGCTGGTCCTTCCCTGTCGGTATTTTTAATACACACTGGAGTGGACGCTTTTTCGGCTGGGATGAGATGTTCTGCTATCAGGCTCTGGTCAGCAGCAATCACAAAGAGATAGCACAGCGTTGTCCCGATTTTCGTAAGGCAATTCTGAAGAAGGTTCTGTACCGCAAGGCCCATTATGGAAAAACTGGCAAGTTTGGTGCGCACTATCCCTGGGAGACGCTGGAGGATGGTGCCGAGGGCGCTCCGCCTTACGGGTTCTGGGCGGATCATGTGTTTCATATGTCCAACATCGCTCTCTCAGCCTGGTATCAGTATCTCTATACAGATGATCTGGACTATCTGAAAAACACCTCTTATCCGGTGATCATGGAGTGTGCCCGATTCTTTCTGGCTAATATGGTCTATAAGAATGCCGATGGCAGCATGTTTATCGGTAAATGCACTGACCTCGAACGGCTGGGTACCTCCCGGCGGAATCCTTTTATGACAGCCTGCGGGGCAATCTATACCATGGAATCGGCAGCAGAGGCCGCCGCGCTTTTGAATGTCGATAAACAGGAGGCTGCTGACTGGAAACATGCCGCTTCAAAACTGCGCGAATCGTTGCCGCATAAGGATGGGCGTTATGTGCCCTATGCCGGTTGCCCTGAGGAGAGCGTGGCTTCACTGGGCGGACTCTTTCCTTATCCTCTCTTTGATGCATCCAATCCGCTGCAGAAAAATGCGGCTTATCACTTTGTTACCGAGGGTAAAGCATCCGGCAATATGTATCCGGTTGGTAAGTCGCTCTGCGCCTGGTATGCCGGTTGGATGGCATCGGCCCTGGCTATGCTGGATGATCGTTCTGAGCCTGTGAATCTACTGAAAAAAGCGGCTGAAGGCGCCGGTTGTTTCGGTGAGATGTTTGAGATCAATGAGCCCGCGGTTTCTCGTACCCCGTGGTTTGCCACAGCTTCAGGAAATGTGGTCTATGCCTTGAATCAGGTGTTGCTACAGAGTAGAAGGAATGAAATCCACATTGCTCCTGCTGTTCCTCAGACGTGGAAGGATTATTCGTTCAAACTTGCCGCTCATGGAGATCTTGTGGTGGATGTCAAGGTGATCGGCGGTCAGATTGAAAAACTGATGTTGCATCCAGGAAACATGGGCAAGAGCTATGAAAGGATACTGATTGTTCAGGAGGGGGCAATTGATACCGACATGCTTGATAAGAGAGTGGTTGTAAAGAGGTCGGTTAAGAATGGTAAAATAAGGCTTACCTTGAAATTCAAGGGTGATACGCAGATTATTATTCAGGGAGTATCGGACAATGAACTGGCTGCAAGACTGGAGAGTGCCTGGAAGAGGCTGTATGAGGTTTACTACTCTCCCAAAACGCACCAGTTCTACAACTCACCCGTGGGCAGGGGCGCTCCTGCTTCAATCTTTAAGGATGGATTCCTCGATCCGGATACTGGCAAACATGGCTATGGCGGCGGCATGGAGGATTGTTCCATATTCGGTGGACTGATGCTCTCGCTGCTGGTGGATCAATATGAGGTGACAAAGGATAAGAATATTGCGGCCCGTGCCCTGGAGGCTTTCAAGGGACTTAAGTTGCTGGCAACTGTACACGGTGTGCCGGGTTTTGTTGCACGGGGTGTCTGTGAGGAGGATGGCAGGAGCATCTGCATGACATCCTCGCGTGATCAGTATACTCATTTTGTTCATGGACTGTGGCGTTATTATCATAGTTCTCTGTGCAGTGATGCCACAAAGGCGGAGATCAATACTCTCATGCATGCCGTTGCTGACCGGATGATCCGTAATTGCACTCCTGAAAATGAATACGATTTTCTGCGTGCCGATGGTTCACGTGATCCGCGTGGAATTTGCCGCATGTGGAATGTGAGGCCTCATGAAGCTGCTCGTCTGCCTATGATCTATGCTGTCGCATGGGATATCTGCAGAGATAAAAAATACTATGAGCAATATCGTAAATTTATTGAACCGGCAGTTGATCAATCTATTTCGCTTGCCACTATGCCGGAGAAAGAGATCAATCGTTGGATGCCGACCTATACCCTGTTGCAGATGCAGACCTCTCTTGAAATTCTTTATGCATTGGAGAAAGATCCGGCTTTGAAGAAAAAGATTGTGAAAGCCATGCAGCCTGTTGCTGAAATGGGGGCTAAGCGGGCAATACGCGTCAGTGGGGGCGAAGAGAAGTATCTCTGTGCCAGCGGTGAGGCTGCATTGGCTCAGCTGATGGCTGAGGAGTTTGCCTTTGATGAACGACAGAAAAAACTGTTGGCGAAGTCTATAATGGTTTCGGATCCGAAGAAAGTCGGAGCTTGCAGGACAATTCATTTAGCCGCTGCATATTGGCGGGAGAGGGCGGCGGGGCGGCGGTAGGGAGTACAGGGTGCGCGGGCGAGAGGGCGGCGGCAGGATGTACAGGGTGCGCGGACGAGCTTTTTACCCCGCTTCGCGGGGACGGCTACGCCTCAAAAATCAAAGTCCGCTTGACCCTGCACACCCTGCCTTGGAGATTATGGTTGAAGATCTGCGTGGGGAGGGCGGCGGCAGGATGTACAGGG
>JAQIBS010000190.1 GCA_027858965.1 Kiritimatiellia bacterium | reverse complement strand
CTAAAGCTGCTTTCAGCCGCAACCAAATTAAGCTCTTGTGATATGTCTTGCCATTGTCTTTAATTGTTCAGTTGTGTTTTAAACGTCGCAGCTTTAGTCAACAACGCTTCGCGTTGCATAAGAATAATTCCAAAAAAAATGCGTAGTGGAGATAAATTGTTCGCTTAAACATCACAAATACAAAACAGTTAACCATTTTCTTTGCGTTCCATGCATTCTTTGTGGATAATAAGCAACGCTGTAAAAAAATCCTGTTAATCCTGCTCAAAAAAAATAGTTGCGACTCTGCCACACTATAAACTATTAATCTCCTCCTCTAAAAGAAGATATTTTACTAAAATATTTTTTCGCAATATCTGAGAACCCTCTTTTTTGCTAGAATTAGCACAACACATATTGAGAAGAGGGTTTACTCATGAAACGCAGCCGCATAAAAGATTTACTGAATTCAAAAGAAAGTGGAATAGATGTCGTTACAGCGGGATGGGTTCGGACCCGTCGCGCATCTAAAGGCGGTTTTTCCTTTATTGAATTAAACGACGGCTCCTGCTTGAATAACATCCAGATTCTGGCATTCAATGACCTCCCAAACTATGACAGCGAAATTGGCCGGTTGCACCCCGGCGCTTCTATCGTAGTTGAAGGCGAGCTGGTGCAATCAGAGGGCAGCGGACAAGCACTTGAGATAAAGGCCGCAAAGATCAGGGTGCTTGGTCATGCCGACCCAATGGAGTATCCGCTGGGAAAACAGCGCATCAATCTGGAACGTCTACGCGAAATACCTCACCTCAGAGCCCGTACCAACAGCTTTGGTGCCGTTGCACGGGTGCGCGATCTCCTGACTTTTGAGATCACCCGTTTCTTTCATGACCGCGGTTTTCTTTATGTTCATACCCCTATCATCACCGGCAGCGACTGCGAGGGAGCCGGTGCCATGTTTCAGGTCACCACCCTCGATCCTGCTAACATAAAGAAAGATGAATCCGGACAACCCGACTACTCCGAGGACTTTTTCGGACAGCGTGCTGCCCTGACCGTCAGCGGACAGCTTGAGGGTGAGACCTACGCCTGCGCTTTAGGAAATATTTACACATTCGGCCCCACCTTCCGCGCCGAGAATTCCAACACCCGCCGCCATCTCTCAGAGTTCTGGATGGTCGAACCGGAGATGGCCTTTGCCGACCTCAGCGATGATGCCGATCTGGCCCAGGATTTTCTGCAGCACCTTTTCAACGCGGTCTTAACCCACTGCAAATCTGACCTTGAGTTTTTCAACAAACGAATTAAACCCGGTCTTATCGAGCGACTTGAGCGGCTGGCTCAGGCCACCTTTGCCCGCATCAGCTATACCGATGCAATTGAAATGTTGATAGACTCAGATCAGGGATTTGAGTTTGACCCGCATTGGGGCATGGATATGCAATCAGAGCATGAACGCTATCTTGCCGAAGAGATCTTTAAAGGGCCAGTAGTGGTCACCGACTATCCCAAAGACATCAAAGCCTTCTACATGCGCCGCAATGATGATGGACGCACCGTGGCGGCTATGGATGTGCTTCTGCCTGAGGTAGGTGAGATTATAGGGGGTAGTCAACGCGAAGAGAGACTCGATCACCTGATTGATGCAATGCGCGCCAGCAACCTTGATCCGAAAAACTACACCGAATATCTCGACCTGCGCCGTTACGGCAGTGTGCCACACGCCGGCTTTGGACTTGGCTTTGAACGGCTGGTCCAATTCTGTACCGGCATGCACAACATCCGGGATGTGATTCCCTATCCGCGGGCACCGAAGAGGTTGTAGGATGTTGGATGTTGGATGTTGAAAGTGCGACAGTGGCAGGTGTCCCGTCTTCGTCCCGCAAGCGGAACTACGCCGTGGCAAGCAGGTGTCAGGTGCGTAATCGATTGCTTTCGTTGCGCAAATCAAAAATTCAGCAATGTCACATTGGGCTCATACGGCCCATGTGGCCCATATCCCGTTGCAACCATTGCCCCCACCATCGAGGGCAACAGCCCAGCTACAAAAAAAATTCAGGCGAAGCCTGCTTCAATGCAATCACACAGTTTTTCTGTCCCTCCTCCTCGCTGATGCCATCGCGATTACCGGAGAAGCAGATCACATTTTTAAATCCCGCTGCTGACGTGAATTCAATTGCCTTGCGAATCTTCTCAAGACACTCCGCATGATGCTCAACATGATTCAGCCCCATCTTCAACTTTGTCCCGCTTGAGGCCATTGTACAAACTAAAGCTGCTTTCAGCCGCCTGCCTGTGCGTTGCACGCAGACAAGGCAACCAAATTAAGCTCTTGTGATGAACGGACCTATTTGTTTCCAATGTCCCTTTGTGTTTTAAACAACGCAGCTTTAGTCAACAACGCTTCGCGTTGCATAGAAGAAGAGTTTGATCACTACCACCGGATAGAGGCTGGCGCGAAGCGGCTATTGCCTTGGAATTGCCGTTTCACCCTTCGGGCTCACTGCCGGCCTTCGGCACGGCCCTTCTCGCAAGCTCGATTCGGGAGTTCCGTGTTGGATATTGGATATTCAACCTTTTATACTACAATTGTTTATAAAAACAGCCACCTCAATTTCTTGTTTTTTACGACAGGAGTTGATTTTATAGCTACTAATGAACTAACAATACCCGGTTTTTCTTTACATACGAATAATGATTTCGCTATTATGTCGAAATAGTTAATTCGTTTTTCACTTATCTAAGACACCTTGATTATATCAATAAAGAGATCAGGGTGTTTTTAACAACAAAAATAAAAGGATGTATCTACGATGGCTTTAAAAAACAAACACATGCTTGTGGTTTCAATAGGTATTGCACTACAGGCAGCAATAATGGTTCTGCTCAATGCATATGTTCCCAAGGCCTGCCACGGCATGGATATGATGTGGATTGCCTTTCAGGCATGGGCTATGTATTTTATGGCCGGGGGCACTCCGATGAATGGCGTGAAGGTGTTTCTGGGCTACTTCAGCGGTATCGTTGCCTCGATAGCCATTATCATGCTGATGGGTGTTCCGGGGATTAAAGATCTGCCTACGGTGGGTGGCATGAACCTGGTAATGGCGGTTGCCGTACTTATCATTGTTATTCCAGCCATTATGACTGAAAACCTGAAAAACTTTGTGCCGGGATTATTTGTGGGATCAGGCGCATTCTTTGCGACTCTGGGCAGTCAGGCACTTGCCGGCGCCCTGCCTGAAGCTGCCTGCCAGAGCACAACCTTCCTGTATGCAACTCAAACCGAGCTGATTTATTGCCTGTTTGGCCTGGTTTTCGGTTGGGTCACCGTCACAGCCAGAGGCAAATACGAAGCCTCTCTCGCAAAATAAACCCAGTTTAGCTGACAAAACAAAAAAGTCCCCTGCTGATAACCTCAGCCGGGGATTTTTTTAGGCGCATCTACCGTTTGGTGCATTTTTCCGCCGGCACAACAATGACCTTCACATGCAAAGGTAGGGCCCGAACTCAGCGACTTTTAGACAACTGTGCACCAAACAGATGCGCCCCAGTTTTTGGATGCGAGCTTCTACAATACGATTAACATTTCGCTAAAAAACTTTTCGTACAGCTGTAGATCCAGATGGATGTTTCATTATTAATGACTTAAGCGGCCAGATACGTGCTACGCACGAACTCAGTTTAAGTAATAAGTTGAAGTTTAAGTCATATGTGCTCTTCCTTAAACTTAACACTTCAACTTAAACTGCCCTGACGAGGCACCGACAACATGCCCTTCGGTGAAGGGCCTATATAAAACCACTGAATTTATTCTGGATAAAAGATTGACTTTTTTAATTACACTTAGCATACTAAATATAAATTGTATATATCGAAATATTTTTGAATGCGTCTATGATATATGACACTTATTGTCAAAACAGGTACTCTGATGCATGCGGATGCGAAAAAAAAGCAAATCATCTGGCAGGTCGCGACTGGGTTGCGCAACCGTCTGGAACAGAAGATCCATATTCCAAACCTCGCTGCTGAGGCCGGTTTATCGGAACGCCAATTCCATAGACTTTTTCATTCCGCCTTGGGTGAATCTCCAGCCGCGCACATGCGCCGACTTCGTTTAGAGCGTTCCGCGACTTGGCTCGCATACACGGACTTCCCTGTAATCGACGCGGCTTTGGCGGGCGGGTACAATTCGCGCGAAGGTTTTACCCGTGAGTTTCACGAGCACTTCGGTTGCGCTCCGGGCGCGTTTCGTAAACGGGTGCGGAGTAAATTACGGCGTATTCCCGCGCAATCTCCAACCACGTTAGGCAAGCCATATGAATTGGCACTGCCGCAAATGCGTCTGGTTGCGTGGCCTCATCTGGGGTCGGGGAATGATGCTGTAGCCACATGGATGACATTTGGGCGTTGGGCAGTGAAGAATAACCTGTTGACACCGCATACTCTTCCGATCAGTGTGCTGTACGATGATGAATTGATCACTCCGTCTGCATATGCGCGTCTTGATGCGACATTGGTGGTCGATCCGCATCAGAACATCGACGAGTGTGACGGACTGCCCGCCGTTTATAATCTTGTTGGCGGTCGGCATGTTATTATCCCGTTTTCCGGTTCATTGTACGATCTTAAAGCGGCTTGGGTCTGGTTTGCTTTGCGCTGGTTTCCGGTTAGCGGCTATGCCTTGCGCGATGCGCGGATGTTGATGTTACATGATCCCATGGAAGTACCGAAATGTGTCTGTGATTATTTTCCGCTTATCATAGGTAAAGCCGTGCATTGCCGCCTCTGCATTCCCATCGACTATGTTCCCGCATCAGGTCTCCCGCCGATTCAGTCGCAGTGTCTAAAAATAATTCGGCGCACCGAATTATACGATTCCGCTTCGCGGAATAGCAATATGGAGGGCCGGTTTATTAGCCGCCCGCTTCGCGGGACTGATGGGTCAGAGGGAAGTTAACAATTTGTTGCCATCACCGTTGCGCTTTTTGTATGATACGAAAAACATCTGGGTGAAGTCAAATCCACTGGAGATTTCCATGAATATACGGAAGAGGCAGATTCGAATACTGGGGACGGCCTTCATCGAAAGGTGAAAAACGTTTGAAAAATTATTGGAACTTATTCACATAAAGGTGGCCTGAATCATGGCAACGACAACAACCATGTTTGTCTTGCCCTTCGTGGAAGGGCCTAATGCAGCGGAACCGCCTGCCTGTGCGTTGCACGCAGACAAGGCAACCAAACTAAACCCTTATGATATACAAATCTTTTTTCTATCTTTAAATGGTTGTGCGAAAGCCATCGCTGCATTAGTCAACGTAACTTCATACACGGACGCAGTATAATTTTTTACAAAAAAGCGAGATATGGCAGAATTGGTCACACCCGAAAGTGCCAATAGTAGTATATATAATGAATGATGAACTAAAGGAACGATTATTTGTTTCCCGTTCCATTCAGGAACTGACCATTCTTGATCACCGCCTAAGGGTGCGTGCAAACTGGCGGCGCATCAACTGCCGCAGTTTCCGGCACAAGCTATTGATGTCGGCAGGCCGGACGTGATGAGCGAAGACAGTACTTCACCTGCCGGCTCCTACAGAGTCAAAGTAAATTTACCTTAGAAAGGAAAAACAACCATGAAAAAGAACATCATTTGTATCGCAACAATCGTGATTGCGATGGGTCTGCTCTTGGTCGCACAGGCCGGAACTAAGCAGGCGACGATTTGCACAACATACGGAGACGACATCTACGATTATGAGCTCGATCAGATGATCGATTCTGTTATTCCTCCGTCGGCGAAACGCCTCATTGTGTTGACACAATGTTATGGAGGCAATTGTCTGCCGAGTTTTGCGGGCGGCACCAACACCGCGGTGGTCTCCGCCACCTCTACCGGACAGAAGGCTGTTTACGGAGGCTACGACGACGACGCGGCTAATGCCTGCAAGCCCGGCGCGGGCAAGACGGGACAGTCGGTGCATGACGCGGGCACCGCTGGCAAGCACAGCCAGGAAACGCCGAGCACGGGTGGAGGGCTTGCGCCCGGAGCCGTCTCGCTGGAACCGGTGACGGCGGACGGTGCGGTCCGCAGCCGCCATGTGATCGTCTATGCGGGGATGCCGGACAAGAAAGGCCGGGATAATGCGCAACGTGACAAGATCAAGGCTAACTTCGCTGGACAGACCAATACGACCGTCACCACTGTCGGAGGCGAAGGACCCAAGGACGGATGGGACAAGCACGGCTGGGCACGCGGTCTGAAGGATGCGATCAACGAAGCGGCCGCTGCGATCGAGGCGGCTCCAGACCCTTCCAAGGAGCAGTTCCTGCTTTTCGTGACCGACCACGGCGACCTGCACACGGTGGAGTATGTCACGACTCCGATGCCGCCCAGTAACTCGGTTGTGGCTGCTAACGTGGCTGCCTTCGTTGCGGCTGACTTTGAAGAACTGCAGTTTGAGCGGCCGGGTTTTTCAATTACCATCAATCTTGCTCCATTCACGCATGAGGTCGGTGACAATCCGGATGACTATGTGTCCTATTTTCCAACAAATGCCTGGCGGCTACTGCTCACGCCTCCTCCACCGGCTGAACCTCTTCTGCTGACAGCGTTTGATGAGCGCTTCATCGAATGGGAAGACGGCATCGTCGGCAACGTTCCGAACGAGGGTCTGCGTCTGTTCTTCCCTGTCGAACCAACCCTTTTCATCGACAGCTTCTTCGACGTGATGTACGACGTGGAGATATTCAACGACACTGCCACGAATTATCAAGTCATGGCATTCTCGCAGGATACGGGGCCTGTGGCCAAAGGGGAGTCGGAACCGGACTTCTTCCTGATTGTCGAAGATACGCTGATCGGAGAGAACGATATGACCTATGATGGCCAAGAAATCGTTGTAAACGGCTGTGTTGCGACTATCGACGGCGTACATGTTTTTGACCGGCTTACGCTTACGAATGACGCCATAGTGACGCACACGTCCGGTTCGATGGGGTTGGCTTTGACCGTTTTGGAAGATCTGACACTGCAAACAGGATCACAGATCGATGCCAGTGGACGAGGCTCGGGACCGAAGCCTGAGACCACCGGCCGTTCCGGAGGCAGTTATGGAGGTCTCGGAGAGGGAGCTCTCGGTGATTCTTGTCCGACGTACGGGGATTCATGGCGTCCGGTTGATTCAGGCTCGGGCGGCATTGGGCCGGATGCAATCACGTATGGCGGTGGTTGCGTTCGTCTTGTGGCAAATTACCTCACGCTGGATGGTACGATTTGCGTTGATGGTCAGGACGGTCCCCTGTACACAGGCGGCGGCAGCGGTGGCGCGATCTGGATTGATGTCAATGGCTTGTCCGGCTCCGGTTTACTGCAGGCCAACGGAGGAACAGCGGGAGCTGATGGAGGCGCGGGAGGCGGCGGACGCATCGCGGTGTACGCTCAGAACACGGAGGGCTTCGTGCCAACGGCCGTGGAAGCAAAAGCGAATAGCGGCGCCGGCTGGGGATCGGTCTTCCTGGGCATGCCGCTCTCGGTGGCATGCGCAGTCTCCGGTCTTGGAACCTGCGATCCAGCCGAACCGGTGGTTATACCCTATCAAGGCACGAACCTTTTCACCTTTTCATCGATGCCGTTATCACTCGCTACAAATGGCGTTAGTTTGTCTCCCTCCGCCATGTTTGAATGGGTAAACGCCGGCCTCTCGCGCGGCACGCTCGACGATGCTGCCTGGTCGGCTCTTCTGACGGAGTCCAGCCTGCTGGAGGCGGGTTTTGCCGCTCTCGAACTCGCAGGTGTGACACCTTCTTTCGGAAGCGGGGTGGAGCTTCCTGTGAACGGTCTTGCAGGCTGGAGCTACACACTGCAAAGACGCACGAGCCTGACAGAAGGAGAGTGGGAACTGGTTGCGGGACAAACCGACATTCTCTGTTCGGAAGATGGTGTTCTTGTGTTGTCCGACACGGAGATGCTTCCGCAAGCCTTCTATCGTGTACTGGCCACGCCGTGAGGTGAAACTATTCAGCTGTTATGATACCCGCGTCCTTTAATAATTGTAATAGTCCTGAAAATCTGTTCAAGCAGAATAAAACGGGCCATCTCATGCGTAAAGGTCAGAGATGAAAGCGAGAGTAATAAATCTGCCCGTTGCTTGAGCTGATCGGTCAAGCCATAAGGCCCCCCGATAATAAAAACAATCTTCTTGTGAATGGATTCCATTTTCTTTGCCATTTTTTCAGAGCTGAGCTGCACTCCATCTTCGCTTAATGCAATAATATAGCCCTGCTCTTTGGTCAGAGCATTCAGAATGCGCTTGTTTTCAACCTCTTTATCATTGTCTTTAAATTCCTGAATTTCAATTTTGGCATCAAAACAGATTCGCTTGAAGAATTGCTCTGATAGTGCCGCAATATGTTTATTCTTGAGCTTTCCTATAACTATTAATTTTATCAGCATCAGTTGCTATTCTCTCAACTCATTGTTATTTCTGCATGTTTTTTATCTCTCACAGAGGCAGTAGAGATCACAGAGTAATAGTTTTTATTTAGCTAATTAATCTCTGTGTACTCCGTGCCTCTGTGAGAAACATTAACTCTCTTTGTAATACTGGTTGATGAGTTCTTCAAAATGAGCATCGTTAGCCACATCCAGAATACGCATCTCACGCTGAGCATTTTCAACTGAGTCAGAGGCATGTGCCGCATTAATCATAATGTTTGTGCCGAATTCACGGCGAATTGAGCCGGGACGCGCTTTGAGAGGGTCAGTAGCACCCAGTATGTCGCGGATCTTATTGACCGCATCAACCCCTTCGTAGACGATTGCCAGACACTCCTCTGAACCAGGTTGATTGTACTCTTCCGGTAGACAGTTGGAGGGGCGTCGGCCAGTCATGAATTCAACAATATTTTCAAACTCACGCTCAGCAAAGAGAGGCCCCAGATAGTTACACAGATCTTTCATCTGATCCGGTTCAACCGGAAATCCAAACTCACGAGAGAGCGCCTGCGAAGCCCTGTCAGCTCCGAAAATATTGAAGATTTTTTTCAGCTTATTGCGGACCGGACCGTAAAATTCCTCAGCCTGGGCAATAGACATCGCAAATTTTTTCACACCTACAATTCTTAATCCTGTACTGGATAGCAGATCCATAATGTTACCTGCTCTGAGAGAGGGCTGCCGCCAGTTATCAGGTTTCAGCATTACTAGAGTGTGTTGAATATCCTCCCCGGCTGCTATATCATAGGAGCCATGTACAATACCGGAGTCTGTTTTCAGATAGGGAGTCCAGATATCAAGCATCTCTTTGACATATTTACTGGAACGTCCAACAAGGACACAAGGCTCAAAATATTCAACAGCACCGGTTTTAGGATCACGCACAAGGTCACCGTAGGTGTCGCGCACGGTCTGTCCGCAGAGCCACTCCTGATTAATATCACCGGTTACCTCATAAATTTTATGAATGGCATCCTCTCCCTCGAAAAGCAACAACATGGAGCGATGAGCATGACCATTGCTATCAACCGTACTAAAAGATTTACGCACATAACTGGAAAAAAGTTCGCATTTAGCTGGATCATCAGGGTCATAGTTAGCTAGATATTCGGCAAATTCGTTTGACAACGCTGCTGATGCACCCACCATTCTTGCACCCACAAGCTTCAAATCAGTTCGGACCAGATAACGTGCAATAATTCCGCCTGTCCGCGATTTGCGAATGGGATAGGGGTTAATAATCACGCATGCTAGTTCTTTTGAAACATTATTCATATAATCTCACCTAACTTTTCACAAACGACTCTTTGAGCCTTCTGGCACCAAAAATTAATAATATAACTGACATGACCATTAAACATCCGGCCGTAATTGCAAGTACCCCTCCTGCCGCAAAGCCGTCATGCATCCAGTCTGATAAATTCTTTTTAAAGAGCATTGCGGTTGCCATGCCGCTTGTAATCAGCATAAACAGCATTGGTATGACAATCATCACGGCTTTCTTTTTAGATTTAATAAGCCAGAGTGTTGTTCCCAGCAGGGTCAGTGCAGCCAGCAATTGATTACATGATGCAAAAATAGGCCAGATGCTTTTTGTGCCACCGCCAATAAGTAAAACTCCGGAAACCAGAACAACCGCAAAAGTAGCTATGAACCGGTTTGTTAAAATTTTTCTGAATCCGGTAAGTTTAAGGGCTTTTCCGGTGTTTTCAACCGAGACAGCTCGTGGCAAAAACATCTCCTGCCATGTAAAACGGGCCAGACGGGTGGCAGTATCCAGAGTTGTCATTAAAAAGGCTGCCAGAGCCAGAGAGACAAAGACAACTCCGATATCGTACGGCAGACCGAATTTTTCCGCAAACCCGGCCAGTCCGTTGGCAAAAAGACTTACAGGAGAACCAGATCTGACAGCACCGGCAAAATCACTACTGGTCATCCAAGCAACGGCAATTAAAGCAATCAGCGCCAATATCCCTTCCACAAGCATCCCGCCAAAGGCAATCGGTCGCATATATTTTTCACTCGAAAGCTGTTTAGATGTGGTTCCCGATGAGACCAGCGCATGGAACCCCGAACAGGCACCACAGGCAACCGTGACAAAAAGCATAGGAAACAGCAGTTCGATTGCTCCTGTTTTGGGTTGAATGGCACTCAGCCCGGCAAAAGCATCCATCTGAAGTGAAGGTGCGGCAACAAAGATACCAATCACACCAACAGCAAGCATCACATAAAGCAGATAGGAGTTAAGGTAATCTCGAGGCTGCAATAACAACCAGACAGGCATAACTGAAGCGGCGTAGCAATAAGCCAGCAGAATAACAGTCCATATCTTAATCGCCCCTCCTTCTGAACAACCAAATAATGAGACCACATCAAAAGGAAAAAGAGTACCGATATAAACACAGCCAAACATCAGCGGAACAAAGATAAAAGAGGAACGGGTTAAATCAAAGCCACGTTTGTATACAAGAAAACCAAAGACCAGCGCCAAAGCAATAAAGAGTAGTGAGGCAGTTGCCACCTGCGGTTTGGCCACAAAGGTTTTGGCCACAATTCCTGCAAAGACAGCGGTTACCAGAATCAAAGCAAACCAGCAGAACCCCAGAAACAGGATTCTTCCCCAGTACCCCATCAACGATTCAATCACAGATCCAATCGAACGGCCTTGATGTCGGACTGAGAGAAAGAGAGCCGCAAAATCATGCACCGCACCTATAAAGACGCATCCGAAAATCACCCATAAAGCAACAGCTCCCCAGCCAAAGTGCGCTGCCATGATAGGGCCTACAATGGGACCGGCACCGGCAATACTCGCAAAATGATGTCCAAACAGAACTGCAGGACGAGCTGGAACATAGTCAACTCCATCATTCTTAGTAACAGCTGGTGTCTCTTTATTATAATCAACCCCGAAAACTCGTTCCACGACACGACCATACAGCCAATAAGCTATACCGTAAAAAACTATACCGACGGCTAAGAGAACAGCACCATTCATAAAACAACCTTTACTTGCGAAAATTAAAACAGCTATATTATAGATTTAATAACAACCGGTGTCAATCTGAGTTGCTCTAGCCAGGACAACTCTCTTGCACGCATGGACTGATAGTCATTTTCACTCAAATCTTCATTATCATTAAGGTGATCACAGCCATGTGCAATATATAGAGCCAGCTCTTTATCCACTGACCAGCTGGGCGTTGATTCTGCAAGTTGCACTTTGCTTCCTTCTCGGGAAACACATTGGAGATTAATGAATATCTCGCCGGTCAGACCTTGTGGTTCACCTGGAAAAGGATCATAGCGCTGGGTAATAACATCCGTTGTTCCCTCCACACCATTTATTGTCTGGTGTATAGGTGCAATCGATACATCGCTTAAAATATGGATAGTCAGCTCCTGCCACGGCAGATCAGGAACCATATCCTTCTGAGCCATCTCAGCCAACTGGCGTACAAGGTCAATTAACGAAGTTTCATCCAGAGCATCCGGATATTCATAATTGGCGATATTAATTTGCATAAGCTATTATTAATTAAGTTAAGATTGTCACAAATTATATAGCAATTCAACTTATGGATCAATTAGCAGATTGCTTTATTTTACTAATAATACCGCAGATAAAGTCTAAAAAGAGCAGTTGGATTGCTCTTTGAGTACTCCGGATACCCTTAACCGTCCACACTTACTCGATTACACTTAACCGTCCATTCTTACACGAATACCCTTAACCGAATAAGTGTGGCGACGAAGTGTGTGTTTAAGAGTATCCGAGTAAGAGTAGCGGTGTAAGTGTGTCAACCATTGCCCGCAACCTTTGAGAACGCCGTGATCATGGCTACAATGCGGCGGAGCAGGTCGAGATATATTCAGGATTGAAATTACAAGAAACCATTTTTCGCGCTGTGCGCAAAAAAATGGTGGAGCGAAGGAGAATCGAACTCCCGACCCCCACGTTGCGAACGTGGTGCTCTACCAATTGAGCTATCGCCCCATATAAAAGGTTCATTGTTAACGGAGTATAAATATCAAACCACTTTGGTTGATACGCAGTGTCCCGCTACCGGTAACGAAATCAGGGTGGGTTGTCGCGTCAACATACACACCACTGTAAGCTACGCCATTGACTGTAAGCGAACCCAGTGTTACCAGACCGCTATAATTTAACGCAATTTGCCCCTGTGCATCAACACTTAAATGCCAATTTTTATTAGATAATGATTCCGCTCTCAGAAATCCGGTTGTGCCGGTCACAGAAACACGGTCGATCAATGTAATGGGATCAGTGGCCAGTGAACTATCTCCGGCAATGGAGAGCGTGTGATTTCCCGGTGCCAGCTCGCCAAGCATCACGGTTCGCTCATTATAATATTGATCGGTCACGGTGACCGCATCCTTTTCATCTCCATCCAGATTGACGTGCAATATGTGGTTCGCATACCAGACACTATCAAAGTAGCGGGGACAGTACTGGAAGGTCAGGCTATAGATACCGTTGGTGAGGATCTCAAGAGTGGTATTCATCGACCCGTTGCGGCGTACAAAGGCGGTCTGGACACCGTCGGGCGCATAGCATGCCGCCGTACCCGAGAAGTAGCTGGCGTTGCGCTGATAACCGGCATCATTGGACACAAAGGTCCAACCGGGACAACCGATGGCCGCAGTACCGCGTTTATCCTTTGAATTAATAGGATCAACCGGCAATAATGGATCAGATTCGAAGCTCGGATAAGGAATATCGAGAATCAGTGATTCAGGGCGGGAGAGCAGTTCGAGCACCCCCTGCTGAACATTCAGAGTTCCATGAATGCGTGAGGGTCCTTCACTCCCGCTAATAACCGTCAGAGTGCCGTCACCCGTCTTGACATAAGAGCCATCCAGCGCATTCACTTCCAATCCGGCCTGCGCAACATCAATCGAGACCGACGCTCCGGCTGCGGACTCCACCCTCGCCAGCCTCTGGCGCTGGGTCACCTCTCCCGCTGCATTGGTAATGCCAGCAACTCGCAGGCCAGCACCATTTGCGCACCAAACGCTATTCGAAGGCGGCAGCAGGTTTTGAGCAAAATCGCCGGTGCCCTGCCATAGTCCGAAATCCAGACTCAGAACACCATTCGAGACAACCGTCAGCCCTGTGTAACTCATCGGTGCGGCTATCTTCAGTGTTCCTGAACCATCCTTCACAAACACACCCGTTGAACCCGGTGCCTGAGCAAAGCCTTTACCGCGAATTGCGACCTCATAACTCTCCGTATTAAACAGCGCACCTCCGTCGCAGATCAGCGGTGCAGCAGAGCTCATGGAGAGATCAAAGAAATAATCGTTGTCAGCCAAAGCATGTATCCATGTTCCGTTCAGCAGCACCGGTTTAAGACTCAGGTGGTTGTTGTTGATATTGGCCACACCAAATGATCTCACCACCAGAGTCCCTCCATCCAGCGATAACTGGCTGTCGTTTCCGTCAACAAAACGCAGCTGGCTTGCCACACGGATATTCGCGTTGTTGGTGATTGTGATCACCGCATTGGAACCGGAAACATCAAACCAGCTGGTCGAGAAGTCGCATCCGGTTCCAAAGATGATGCGGCTGCCGGTGGTTGTCTCATTACCCGATGAAAGCTTGCGCAGTCCGCCACGTACCCCAGTCCATAGATGTTCAGCGGCTCCTGTCCCGCCGGGACCGTCACCCAGCAGGTAAAGGTCGAAGTAGCCGAAAAGCACACCGTTCATAACCACACTTGTTAATCCGGCACCCTCATCAAAGGGCTGGATAACAAAACCGCCATATTCATGAATTCGTGGAACCTGAAAACCGCCGATTAAAGTCAGGGTCTCTCCTCCGGCAAGTTCCAGCCCGGTGGAGTGATCGTTGGCATAGCTCTGATTAGCAACATAGAGGGTACAATCCAGCGAACCACCTGATAGGAGACGAAGCCTCCCGCCTGTACCAAAACTCAGATCCCCCCCCGTAAGGGCCTCCGGCGAATCAACAGCAATCGGGCCGCTCCCGACATGCAACCCTCCTTCAAAGCTCAGTGATCCGTTCAACACAAGAACTCCGTCCCCCTTTTTCACAAGGTTCAATGGGCCATCCTCTCTGTGACCGATTGCATTAGCTGCCAAAGTGTTAGTGGTGACATCAGCTACCCCGAGTGTGAGCGATACCGCATGTGCGGCCGATGCGTTGGAGACAACACCCATCCCGCCTGTACCGGCTGTTAGTCCTTGATCAAAGATCATTTTTACCGCTGCTACATCCAGCATGGTGTTGACTGCAACCGTGACTGGTCCTGAAACCGTTTTCATATGTGCACCTGTGGCAAACCGGAAACTTCCGGCCGAAACAGCATAGTCGCTAGCCGGACCAATTGCAGTGGTGGGATAACTCACAGCACCGCCCACCGAACTGAAGGCATTGGTCAGAAAGGTCAGGGCTCCATCACCATTAACCAGGGGACCAACCTGCTCACCGACACCGCCTTGATTAGCAATAACATATTGGTCGGCACCACTGAACCCGTAGGTAACTATTGAATAATCCCCCGGTTGCAGAACAAGAGGTTCGGATATTTTCCTGAAGCGATAACCACTTTGAAACGGATATTCTTCCTCTGATGAAGAGAAGGCAAGGGCTTGAAGAGGAACTCCACCGCCCAAATTATAAATTGAGACCTTCTTGAAATTTTCAAATCCATCTCCATTGCTGTCGTATGCACCAAGTTCAGTAATCATGAGCGCCTCGTTAACACGAAAATCACACCGCAGGGAGAGTGGTGACACCGAGGAGCGGTTGCTGTCGTTGGTGTTCGCTGCATATGCGCGGTAAAACTGTGCCTCAGGATCACTCAAAACAACCCTTCCCTCTGTGAGATCTAATCCGCTCAGAGTCATTGTACCGGCCATATCAAGCGTTCCATCACCCGATTTGATCAGAGCTGAACCAGAGAGCACTTCAACTTCCATCGATACCTGCGTGTCAGCCGCAACCGCAACCAGAGGAGGTTCGGAACTGATGTCAAGAATGCCGTCAGTTATTATCCGGTCGCCCCCTGAGAAAATCAGTGAACCAATGTTTATAACACCGGAGTTCAGAGAGATGGTCTGAACTCCCGTAATTGAATTTGTAAAGAACGCGGTGGCACCCATTCCACTGGCAATCTGTCCCCCATACCAGTTCTCGGTATTATTCCAATCAGCGAAGCTCTCTGTTCCTATCCATATCCCATCAGAAATCTGCATAGTAGAACCGTTCTGAAGAACCAGCCGTGCATGCGATGCATAGACCTCGCGAGGATCAAGCGCATAGTCGGAGAGCACTCTTGCTCCGCTCTCGTGTACATCATCACCCAGCTTAAAGAGTGCACGTGCCACCGAAATCTCTTTAAGGCAGTTGTTGCGCTCTGTATCACCCGCTGTATTGGAATATCCAGGAATTACGGGTGCCACCAGTGAATTGGTAAAGGCATACCCTTTAACTTCTCCCAGTAACCCTGACATAGCCGAAATAGAAGATCCCCCATCCAGATTTTGCAGGGCAAATGAGACCGATCGGATATGCGAGAAAGAAGAGCTGCCGGTCAGAAGGGCTGTCTTGGCCAGTACTGGTGAGATGCCGGCTGGCGCCTGCGTACGTCCCAATGCAATGATATAACTGTCCATCTGACTGACTGAAAGGCCGTACTGTCCCATGCCACGATAGTTCCAACCTGTATCCCATCCACCGGCAGAGACGGCTGAAGCCAGGGTGTCAACCCCCATCGGATCATAAAGCAGCCCGAGTACATGCGCATAGATCAGCTGCAGGCCGGGATCGCTCTGTGCGGCATAGGCCGTGCGAAGCATCGGAAGCGCTGCATCTACATCCGATAGAACCGTATGCAGCGTCGCATAGTTATTGGTGAGTCCATCAACCGCTGCCTGAATAGCAGGAGAACCTAGCGGGAATGAGTCGGGTGTGC
Organism: Kiritimatiellia bacterium; assembly: GCA_027858965.1. Taxonomy (GTDB): domain Bacteria; phylum Verrucomicrobiota; class Kiritimatiellia; order RFP12; family UBA1067; genus M55B167. Next base: position 7,244 of record JAQIBS010000190.1, on the reverse strand, counting down.
CTTTATCGGATGGTTCAAGAATACCTTTAACAATCAGGTGATCCTGCAGCGCGGCCATATCAACATTGCGCAGGGTCACGCCGTTTTGAACTGCCAGGGCTGCCGCATAACCGGCGGCATAGCCCTGATTCTGAACATCCGGCTGCATCCGCAGAATCGGCATAGCATCGCGATGCGCGCTGATGCCCAGACCGGTCACCAGCAACCCGTCAAGTGTTTTAGGAAGCAGGGCCCTGTACGGCAGGTTTGCCGTCTCATCCGCAGTACCCGGATCACGTATGAAGAAGAGGTCATGCACTGTAAAACCATGGGAATCAAAATTACTGCGGGGACATACAATTGTATCCGGCCAGGTACGGTCGTTCAAAATGTCGACTGGATCGACGGTCACCACACCAACCAGACGCCGCCGTTCACGGCTTGCTGGATTTTGCCCTGCATCCCAGGTGGATACAGCCGACATGCTGGCATAAGCCCTTCGTGCGAAAAAGAAAAGATCTGCCACATCACGGTCATCCACAAAGCCGACATCCGAATTGCTGTAGCTATCGCCCAGCAGATGGCGTGCCTGACCGGCGCCCTGAACAGCAACCTCATCCGTCTTGATAAAGGTCGTTTCCACTCCAGCCGCCGCCGCGACCAAAGCGTTACCAGTTGCATCGATCACCGCTTCAGCTTGGATAACGCCCCTCCGTCCATCCGGCAGAACCACCACAACGCCCTTCATCTCTGTACCGTCCACCAGTGCCCCGGCCGCCATCGTTCCATACAGAATACGCACCCCTGCTTCGCGGCAGGCCTGTCTGTACCACTCTGACTTAGATGTTGCCAGCACAGACCCCGTTGCGTTAACCCCGGGATCAACATCATCCACCGTGAATCCGCAGATGTTGCCATGATAGTAGCGACCGATACGTCCGTCCGTCTGTACGCCGCCCATGTTATACAGAAATTCCACCACGAGGGTGTCGGCGCCGGCACGCCCCGCTGAGATCGCCGCCGGGGCACCGGCGGTGCCTGCCCCGATGACCAACACTTCACAGGTGGCCAGAATCGGCACCGAGCTGGTGTTCTCGGCAACAACACCTTGCGCATTTGTGTTGACCGGCGGCAGCCCCGCTAACAATTCATGCACATCTTCACTGGTCACTGACAACCCCGGATCACCGGGTAGCGAAACACCGGTCAGTGGAGTGCGTGTCAGTGCTTCAATGGCTGCAACTGCACCGATCCGTTCTCCAATTGCCATCATGCGTGCGGGGTTACGCATCTCTGCTGCAAGGCTGCGTGTTACATCCGCCCGCAAACCTGTTACAAAAAAATTAGTAACCCCTGCCGGACGAAATGCTCCTATATCCAGAGCGGCCGCATTCGTCCAGGCTGTGGCACTCTCGCTAGAGTCGCTGACTATGCTATCCGGTGGCATCCAGGTCATAGTATCTGCCTGGTCGACACAGGTCTTGACCCAGGTCAGGTCACGCAGAGTCTGTTCCACTTCGAGCAGCTCCATTGCACTGCCGTCAATTAGGTTGGTGGATAAACTGCATCGATACACCCTGCCGTTAATCGAGGATGGCATTCCTGCCGGGGCACTTACCCCAGTAACGGAGAGGCCATCAAAGGATACGTCCGAAAGCATCTCTACAGTGAGCCCCGTTGCAGAGGGAGCATTCGTGGCATCGGCCATCACAATTCTGGAAAAGCTGTAAGTGCCTGGCGTAAAAGCTCTCTTAACCCCGCCAGCCTGTTGCGTCAGCCAGGCATCATCAGTGCAATCAATCACAACACGGGCCTTGACGGCTTGACGTCCCTTGCGGTTTACAAGCACAACTCCGGCTGGATTGTCATTGTCATCAAGCAATACATCACAGGCAGGAGTGCTCCCCATGAAGGGAATTTCAGCCTCCTGTAAAATATTCTGTAAATTCTGTTTATACAATAGAGGTGATATAACAAAATAACTGCCTGGAATTTGATCCTCGGTGTCGGTATGAATAACAATCTCATCCAGCAATTGACGAACAGCACTGTCCGCAAGATCAGAGAAAACTCTAACATATTGCGCCTGCGCACCGCCGACCAGAGTCACATGTGCCACGAAGATGGTAATGCCATTAATGTCAACCCCAAGGTTTTCAACATTAACACTGATTGTTGCCGGGCTCCAGCTGACACCATCAAGGCTGTAGTGAACAGCCGTAATTTCCGTATCAAAGGGACTAGCTGTAAGTCGCTGATAGTAGCAGACATCCAGCCGCTCCAGCGTACCGGTTCCCTGGAATTCAAGTGTGATCTGTGCATCAGAATCATATTGAACGCTGTCAGTCACAGCATCATTTTGAATTCCATCAATCAACCGCGTATTTCCGGGATCAGGATGACCTCCATTTGGAGTGACATTAACCGTATATGTGAAAGGTGTAGTCAAGGGAAAGACCTGTTGTGCCAGCCATACGGTTGAGAATTCTTCAACCACCTCAGGCCATAACTCGCGGGTACCGGCAACATCCTCACCCAGATAGCTGCGGGGTGCAACCAGTATAACGCTGGCGCCATTGTTTTTAGCCGCTACAGCTGCTGCTACAGCCAAGCTTCCACCGCCAACAACCAGAACATCACACTCTTTGACAACCGGAATATCGCGAGCTGATTGAACCACCTGAAGAGCAGTCAGAAACGAAACCTGAAAACAAACCGCAAATACGGCAATCATATTGCTTTTCATAAAACATCTCTGTTTATAATTTTAATGACGTTTTGGGAGAACATTAACCGGTTAGGAGAATCATAATCTTATGACACGGACGCAGAGGCCTGCGTCCCTCCAAAAAAGATTAATTCGTGATCACGCTTTTCCGATTGGCTACGTCTTAGCAGTCTTAACGTTTTTCAATCTCATCTGCAACAAGTTCAGCGGCATTTTCAACAGCGAGTACTTTTATAGCCTGACTCATGTGAGCCAAGGCGTTGCGGTTACGCATTTTGTTGTCAAGATAGCGCATCAAAGAACGCGGTGTGAGTTCGCTCTGCACCCCCTCATCAGCGCCACCGGATTTCACCAGGGAGCTGGCATTTAAATGCTGATGATTCCGAACAGCTGATGGCAATGGCACCAGAAGTGCAGGTTTGCCAAGAGAGGATAATTCAAAACAGGTGGATGCTCCGGCGCGAGCCACGACAAAATCGGCAGAGGCATAGGCACGTCCCATCTCAGGAATAAATGCGCTGACCATGGCGGGAATACCCTCTTTCTCATAAAGCGCTTTAAGAGCCTCTTTATCTGCCTTGCCACTCTGATGAATAACAAAGAATTTTTCTTTGTTGTCTTTTTTCAGAAGAACAAAGGCCTGAGAAATCAGCTGATTCAAACGTCTGGCTCCCTGGCTGCCCCCAGTCACGAAAATAACAAAGGCATCATCAGGGATTTCGTCAAATTTCGGCTGACCGGCAAGGTCTGAACGAACAGGCAGTCCGGTACAGCAGACTTCACGTTCAGTAAGCCACTCACCGGTCTCTCTGAAGCTGGTGGCCGTACAAACGGCAAAACGGGAGAGAAAATCCACAGCTTTGCCGGGAACGGAGTTGGCTTCATGTAAAAAAACCGGAACCTTGGCTAGTTGTGCCGCTAAGACGGGTGGCAGGCTGGAGTAACTGCCCATAGCAAGCAGTGCATCTGGTTTAAGTCTGTTAAGCCCTCTTACACACCGGAAAAACGCACGTATAATATAGGGTATGCTTTTAATCGATAGCTGACGTGCACCGGTTGATAGCACTTCGCCATCCCAGCCTTTTATCGCCTCTGTTTCGATATCACGCCCCGATAACCAGACAGCCACACGGTGTCCACGTTTCTTTAACTCTTTTGCCACAGCCAAGCCAGGGAAAATATGTCCACCGGTTCCACCGCAAGCAACAACAAAACATCTCTTTTGCTCAATCATTCTTTCTCCTGAAACGTTTTAGCATAATAGAGGTTACATGTGAAAGTTCATTTCTGCAAATTAGTGAAAGAATTATACCATAAATCAGTGCACCTGCCCCCACGGCTGTAACGACGGAGATAATCTGAATCCCTTTTTCCCATGCCATATACTGCGGTAGAACGACAAAAAGATAAGAATACAATTTATAGGCGGTGCCCGCCATTACCAGGGCTGCCATGAACGATTTCAAAAAGATTATTCCAATACGTTTCTCGGAAATTGCACCAATACGTTTTCTTAAGATAATATAGAGAATCGAGATACTTACGGCACTATTTATAACAGTTGAAAGTGCAATGCCGGCATGTTTCCACCCCTGCGGAAAGAACAATATACAGCCGATATTGAGAGTCACATTCAGGACAAGTCCTGCCAGCGAGACCATCAGAGGAGTTTTCATATCCTGCAAACCGTAAAAGGCGGGTGTCAGGGCTTTATTATAACTGAAGAAAAGAAGGCCGGGGGCATATAGAAACAGAGCCCGGGAACATAAAACAACAGAGTCGCTATCGAATGCGCCCCCCTTGGTGCTGTAAATCATGTTAATGACAGGTAGCGCCAATGCAATAAGGCCCAATGCACAAGGCATCATCAACAGAGTCATATTGACCAGAGAGTCTTCAAGGTCATCGCAGATACGGTTGTACTCCCCCGCTGCGGCATGCTTGGAGAATGTGGGCAGAAGAACCGTCATAAAAGCCGTGGCAAATATTCCCAGCGGAAGATAAACTAAACGTTCTGCATATCCCAGTGCAGCTGGTGCATAGGGCGCAATCCAGTAAGCCAAAATTTTATCGAAACACATATTGACCTGTAAAACACCCATAGCCAGAGCCGCTGGTCCCATTAACTGCACAATTTTGATAATGGCTTTATCGGATAATATTCCTTTGAATTGAGGTTTAAAGCTGAATCCTTCTCGATATAAAAAAGGGAGCTGAATCAATATCTGCAACAACCCTGCAATTAATATCACACCGCAAAGTAATAAAATTTGTTCACGGTTAACACCTGTCACATGATTACAAATAACAGCAATCGCAATAATCCACACGAAATTAAGAACAAACGGAGCAAATGCAGAGATTGCAAAACGTCCTACTGAATTCAGCATTCCCGCCACCAGCGCGGCGGTGCATATCAAGACAGAGTACGGTAGCAGAATCCTGATCATAGGAAGAGGGAGCAGCCACCTGCTTTCGGGCGACAGGAAGCACGGCAAGATATAGGTTATGGCGATACCTGCGGCAGTTGCCACAGTGAGCACTGTAATCAGTAAACCAATAACCCGCATGGCAAGCTGATTGGCTCTTGCGGTTCCATCCCTATGCAGAGATTCATTAAATACTGGCACAAAGGCACCGGCGAGAGCTCCCTCACCAAATAGCCGTCTGAATAGATTGGGAACAACAAAGGCAACATCAAATGCGGACTTTAATGCGGATGTTCCAAAAAAGTGCGCCATGACAATCTCACGCACCAGACCACCGATTCGGCTGATGCCAGTCATGAAACTGACAATCGAAGCGGATTTTAATATCCGCCTCTTATGCGCCTTTTCAGCTTGCGGCCTATCTTTCACCGAATCTATGTTGTTTACTTTCACTCAGAGGTATTTATGCAATTTTTTTAAAAAATCTCACAGAGGCACAAAGCAACGGAGATCATTGTTTAATAGGTATTTACTTTTAAATTTTGACTAACCGCGCGGCTTGTCCCGCCATAGCCTTGGCGTAGGAGGAAGCGCTACCACTAATTCAACGTTGGACGTTCGATGTTGGGTGTTGAACGTTCGTGTTGGTTGCGGCTTTGCGGCGCTATAAGTTCCCTGCCTCTTTACTATTTATCCGCACTTTAGAACTTCCCTTCACTCCCTCACCCATTTTCCATAGGATACGGTCGATGGCATCGTTAAGGTTGTCGGCACCAGCCATAATTTCAATATCCACCCGCACATAGTAAACAGGCACGGCAGTTCGATTGAGCTTAGGGAAGCGTACCGCATCCTTTTCGGTGGTAATTAGGGCAGCAGCTCCAAGTTTATGCGCCTTATTAATGGCATCAATAATCTCCTGTGCCTGATAGCGATGGTGATCGACATAGCGCTCAATTCCAATCAAAGCAGCCCCCATCTTTCGAAGGGATTGTTCAAAACTCTGTGGCACCGCAATTCCTGATAGAGAGGCCACCCGTTTTCCCTTGAGCCACGACAGAGGAATTTCCTCATCCGAATAAACATTGCGCATAAAACAGGGTTTGTGGCGGCATTCAATAATATCCGCAGTTGGATTCAATTCACGAATCTCTTTGCGCAGCTCGTTTGATTTACCATTTGATTTGGATATAAAAATAAAATCTCCGCGTTTGAGATTTTTAACAGGTTCCCGCAGTACACCGCGAGGCAGCATATTGCCATTACCGAAGGGATTGGTTTTATCAACCAGCACTACATCTACATGGTGTTTCAGCTTTTGATACTGAAGCCCGTCATCGAGAATAAGAATATCGCTTTTAAAACGTCTGATTGCATATTTTCCGCTTTTGACACGATCTTTATCAACCAGCACGACAACTCCCGGCAGGTTGCTGGCCAGCATATAGGGTTCATCTCCACCCATCTCGCTGTCAAGCAGGAGCTGTTCGCCATCACTTACAACGCGGGGAGGCAGATACTTCTCTTCAAACTTTTTATACCAAGGTAGCTCTTTCTTACGATAACCGCGGCTTAAAATGGCAACCCGGCGCCCTTTTTTCTGTAATTCTCTGGCGAAAATTTCCACCACGGGAGTCTTGCCGGTACCACCAGCGGTGATATTACCCACGCTGATCACCTGACACCCCAAGGGATAGCTGTGTAAAATTCTCTCTTTGTAAAGAAAGAGACGGACAGCCACCACCTGTTTGAAAATGAGTGAAACGCCTTTCAGAAAACCCAACAAAATACGCACCGGAAAGGGCTGGTTGCGATCAGCACCTGGAAGCTGAATAATACGCACCAGATACCGTTCAATTCTCTCGATTCTTCTGATTTTTGATTTAGGCATATTCTCTTTAAATAGGGTTGCGTCTTAAGAAAGGTTAAATTTTGCTTTATTAGAGCCAAAAATACAAGTTTATACTCATTGCAACCCTTTATTAATCCGCCTCTTCCGCTAAATCTGTGGGTAAAACCGCGCCTAGTCCCAGTCTGTCGTTTCAATTTGCGGTGCATCAAAAGCATAACACCAAGAGATGTCTTATCTTTGATGATGGTTTACTAAA
>JAQIBS010000125.1 GCA_027858965.1 Kiritimatiellia bacterium | reverse complement strand
AGACATAGCTCTGCCTTTATTTTTTTCATCTGCATCCCTCCACTTTCTTCCTCCAGAGGTATAAGTATTTCCGATATTTAACCAAAATGTGCCATCAGGTCTCAATACCCTGCGAACTTCGCGAAAAATTGAAACAAGATTATTTATATATTGATGTAAATCGGATTCAGCACCAATCTGATTTTTAACTCCATAGTCTCTTACGCCCCAATATGGTGGTGAAGTTACAACGCACTGGAATGTATCGTCTGGGAGCAGATGAATAATTTCTCTTGTGTCGCCATGAAGAGTAACAATGGATTTGTCTTCGGATGGCAGAGCCAAAGGAGTTTTTTTCTTAACTGTTAATTCTTTCTTCATGGGCTTAATTGTATTAAATTCCTAACGCATACGCAATCTTATTTGCTGTTTTTTTTAGGTCTTCCACGCTTTTTTTTTCCAAACTCGGCAAAAGCGATTAAATCACATTCTTTGATCATATGATCACGGCCGAATTTTGCAGATGCAAGGCGCTCTTCAATGATAAACTGACGAATTCGGGAAGGAGTTACACCAAGATATTTTCCCGCATCTTCTGTTGTAAAATAATTACTCATTCGTTATGAATAATAGTCTCTTCCTGAAATATATTCAAGAGCTCAATTTTAGTTGAAAGACAATCGTTTTATCAATGCTTCTTACGATAATCACGCATAGTCATCTCAAAGCGTTTTTTGAAAAGTGTTTTTAAATAGGTTTCTGTCGGATATCCGCAGCGTTCGCCCACCTCTGCAATAGGTAGTGAGGTTTCTCGTAAAAGTGTGCGAACCCTTTCAAGACGTTTCTGCTGGATCTCTTCCAGAATGGAGTGTCCGCGTGCCTCGCGAAAGCGCAGTTCCGCGAACCTACGGGAGACATTTAGATGCTGTACAACATCCATCACCGTTATGCCCGCACAGGCATTGAGCCGTATGAACTCCATTGCGGAGATGGTAAGGCGGCTGGAATTCTTCATGTCTTGTGAAGAGAGACGGTGAACAATACGTTTAACATCGTAGGTTTGCTGAATAACCCGGGGGTTTACACTTCTCATCAGGCTATCCAGGAGTTCTGCGGCTATATAACCGCCTCCCTCAAAATCAGGTAGAACACTGGAGAGCGTCGGGGTGGTTCTCTCACAGATAGTTTCGTCATTATCCACACCGATAACGGAGATCTCTTCAGGCACGCGGATTTCCGCAAGAGCACAGGTGTCCAGGACCTGTTTTGCCCGGCGATCCATGGCAGCCATGAGTCCACACGGTTTGGGTAGCTCCTTCAACCATGCGCGCATATGCTTCTGTTCCAATCCCCAGTCGTTTGCATGTTGCGGTTTATACAGGTTGCAGGCGCAACCCTTTTCCTTTATTCGTAAAGCGAATGCCTCGGCACGTGCACGTGACCATGATGACTCCGGCACAGAACCGACATAAGCGAATTGCTTTAACCCTTGACGCAGATAATACTCAGCTACGGTTCCTGCAATCAGAGAAGGGTCATTATTCACGCAGGACTTTCCACGTGGTGGAGGCACCTGCGTGTCTATTAATACGGTGGGGATTTTTGCGGTACGCATACCCGGAAGAGGCAGCGAATCCATTCCGTCACGTATAATACCATCAGGATGCCAATTTCTGAATGATCCCAGTTTAGCAATATAAGGATGATCCTCCAGCATCTGAACGTCCCAGGGACCGTTAAGCTGTGCGTATCTCAATACACCCTGAAGCTTGTCGCGACGCGCTTTCTGAACAGTCGAAAGCGCAACAAGAACATGGGGAATCTTTTGTAGAAATTTTGCCATTTAAGATCGAGTCTACTCGGAAAGCTTCTAAAAATCAACTCTGTTGTGCGCAAAAACTAATGTTTTTGTACGCAAATGTATGTGGTTTTAAGTTGCATGGGGTGCTATAGTTAAATTGAAATTTGCAAAGCTGTTAAAATAGCATTGGTTGTGAAAAATCTGTGTGACGTTAAAACATTAACACTATGTTCAGCAGGAGTGATTATGAAAAAGAGAGTTTGTTTATTAAGGACCCTATGCCGTTCTGTTATTCTAAGCGCGTGTCTTTCAATTCCCGTAGTTGGTAATTCCGCGACAAACGGAGTTGTCGCTGTACTGGGGGCATCGGTAGCCAAAGGATCTGATGCAGGTGGCACAATTGTTAACGGATCTTATGCCTTGGGTTATGCAGGTTTGCTCACAACACACCTTGAACCACAGGAATGGGGAGTGACAAATCTCTCTGTCAGCGGCGATGCCACAAGTGACATTCTGGCAAGATTTGATACCGATGTCCTTCCAGCCGATCCCGATCAGGTACTGCTGGGCCTCTCACTCTCTGATGAGGGACTGGTAGGTGCCTCTGACCCTGCAGCGGTGTTTGAGTCCTACCGGTCAGGACTGACCAATATTATCGGACGAGTTCGTGCCAACGGCATGTATGCAATGACTGGACTGTGCTTTCCGCATAACGATTACTCCACTTCGGAATATGAGTATCTGAAGGATATGAATCTGCTTATCAACACCTATGATCTTCCCTGTGCAAATTTTCTCGGTGCGGTTGATGATGGAGAAGGACACTGGGTTCAGGGATACAACGGCGATGCCGAACATCCCAATGCTCTTGGACATGAAGAGATGTTCTACACAATCGTGCCCTCTCTTTTTGATGCTATCCGGCTTGGCAAGACTGGAACCCTCCCCCCCCTCGCAGACGAAGAGGGATATGCTATTATCTCGCGTGATCCTGCTGTGCATGATCCCATACGCTTCACACCTGAAGATACGGTTCACTCTTTCACAACCGCCTTCCGGGTGCGTTCCAGCTACACGGGAACCGTTGCATCTGTTTTACACGAAGAAGACCCAGACTCCCTTCATGCTTTAGACAGAATATTCGTTGATTTCGGCTCCGATAACAGCGACAGAGGACATACCACGCCGTCTCCCGACCTGAACGGCAACCATTGGAACAATTTCAGTTATTCATATTCAGTCTCCTCGGTGCCGGTCGGAACCGGTTTGACGGATCTTGTTAAAACGAGTGGAGCTAGCTCAGCTGTTGATTTGGAGGTAACTGCAGCCTTTTCCCATCCAAACGGCGGTACCAGCTATGGCGGTCTGATGGCGCCTGATCCGGCTCTTCTTGGTGATTTTGCGGTAACCAACGCCACTGAGGATTATTTCTGTACAGGCGGAACTGCAAAATACAAGATCAAGGGTCTGGACAAACAATTCTATTATACCCTGCGGTTCTTCGGGACAAGGGTGCTGGAAGGCGCAACCCGAACCACTCGCTATACAGCCAGTGCCGGCAACGGCACCTTTACCACCAACATGGTGACAACCGGAACAGACGT
>JAQIBS010000032.1 GCA_027858965.1 Kiritimatiellia bacterium | reverse complement strand
TGGGTGAAAAACTGTCGTGTTGGATCAACGAGCAAAATGATACCTAAAAAATTGGATCGGAGAGCCAACACTACAGTAAAAGACATTTTGAGTACTTAACCATGCATTATGAATGAATGACATATGGAAACAACTATAAAGAAAACAATCTTAATAATCCTTAATTTAATGCTGATCGCATTTTTCGTGAGCGCCGAAACCGGTTCGCCCGTACGGCCACTGGCCAATGATTACGTGGTGATTTGTGAATCACCGTCACCCAAAGATATCTACTGTTACACGCCGGGGATTGTCCGGCTTGACAGCGGTCGTCTGGTGGCCACCATGGATTTTGGTGGTAAGGGTCGTAAGAAGGATGACCCCCGCGGCCGGGCTTTTACATCCGATGATCATGGTAAAACGTGGAAACAGAGGACTAAGTTTCCATTCGCTCATGCGCGTCCATTTGTGGCAGGGAAATCTCTGTATATTTTAGGCCAGGCTGGTGACCTGAATGTTATCCGTTCGGATGATGGCGGCGACACCTGGAGCGAGAGCATCAAGCTGACAGATGGACAGAAGTGGCACCAATCCGCCTGCAATGTCTGTTATGCCAATGGCTGCGTTTATCTGGTGATGGAACGACGTGTTTCCAATCGGATCAGATCCTGGCCGGTGGGCGAACTGGCTCCGGTTCTGATGCGAGGAAAGCTTGATGCCGATCTGACGGAACGCGAAAACTGGACCTTTGCCTCAGAGCTCTCTTTTCACGATACCATACCGAATATAGAGAAAGATCCCGCTATCGATTTTTTTGGCGTGCCATTTTATCCAGCTGCTTATCCGCGTGGTTTCACGGCGGCTCCGGGGCGCGGGAGCGCCCCTATCGGTTGGCTGGAAACGAATGTTGTTCAAATAAAAGATCCCGATCACTACTGGTATGATCCCAAGGGAAAGACCTTTCATCTGTGGGCACGTGCTCATACAGGCGGCACCGGATATGCCGCAGTTGCCAAGGTGGTGGAAAATGCGGATGGCAGTATGATCACAATGCTGGAAAAAGTTCCCTCGGGCAAGACGGCCCTCTTTCTTCCCTGCCCCGGTGGTCAGATGCGCTTTCATGTTCTGTATGATGACGTCACAAAACTTTACTGGCTGCTGAGTTCACAGGCGACTGATTCAATGACGAATGCCAAGTTACTTCCTGCTAACCGCTATAACCTTCCCAACAATGAACGCCATCGTCTGCAGTTGCATTTTTCGAAGAATATGGTCGACTGGTGTTTTGCCGGTCTGGTGGCCGTTGGCAACTCCGCAGGAGAGGGACGTCATTATGCCTCCATGGCAATTGATGGAGAGAATTTATGTGTGGTTTCACGCAGTGGTGATAGTCGTGCAAAGAATTCACATGATGGAAATTTAATTACCTTTCATACAGTGAAAAATTTCCGCAAACTTGTTTACTAAGGGCCCACGCGGAAATAACTTCACGTTTTAGTGGCTACTGCATCACGCCTGACTTCGTGCCTCTGTGGTTCCCTTTAATTTTCCGGGGTGACTCTTGTTATACCCGTCCAGCTCTTATCTCAGCAAAATAAGTGTACCGCCGGGATTGACGATAACTGAGATTATCTCCGAATACGAGACGCGTTCACCGTCAGTGGTTTCAAGTTGCAGGCCGTACGTTCCGAGCTCCAGTAATGAGATCGTTGTAGAGCTGCTTGAGTCATCGGCAATACTGATTCCCTCTGAATTCCCGGAAACGATTGTCCAGTGGCTCTCAAGTGAAACTCCCATCGGTAAACCGTCATCATAAATAATAGCTTCCAATGGTTTGATGTCGCCTTTGTTGCCTACGATGAGCTCAGTGTCTAACTCTGGTAATGGTTCGCGGTTGATCCGTATCGGCTGGGCAACGAGCGCCATGACCTCTGCGGTGGTGAGTGCGTGATTGTAAATCCGCACCTCATCTAAAATGCCGGGAAAGACGCGTGAGTAAAATCCACCGCTGATACTATTTGTAATCGCCCCCTGGGTTCCTCCGGATGTCTGAGTCATCCCTCCGATTTTGAGAGTGTCGGGGCGGATGCGGGCTGGAGAGCTGCCGCTGGAGCTGGATTTTGTCTGCTTGGTTCCGTCGATATAGAGTTCGAGTTCACTTCCCCCTGCGCGGTCGAAACATGCATAAACATGCGTCCATCGATTTGTAGGGGAAACAGCAGGGCCGGGGAAGAAATATTGTGTTACTTTGCCAGATACACCCTGCTGGAAGAGAATAAATCCAGGGGATGGATTCTGGCATCTGTAGTAGATACCGAGGGAATAGCTGACATGCAGCAGGGCTGCATCAGCGCAGACGTTGGTATCTGCCGTATCGTGGTACATCCATAAGCTGAATGCGAGGTGTGTCGGATTGGTCACTGGCTGGTTTTCAACCCCGTACTCCGGCAGACTCAGCCCTGTGCTGGCATATCCATTGGCACCATACGTTCGCAGTCCATAACCGACAATCCCAGTCTCCAAGTCTGTAAAACTCATGGCCGTTGAACCGCTGATAACCTCTTCGTCATATGGAGTAGAGTTCATTGGGTAGTAGCGCACAAGACCATTGGTCAGACTCGTCGTTGAGCTATCGCCAGTGACGGTCACCGTTATATCTGCCGCATCTGTAGCCGCACCGTCATTCGCCGTGCATCTCAGCAAATAACTGCCAGCCGCAAGGAATGTCGTCTCTGTCGCAGGTGCCGAAGAGTCATCGAAATAGACGCCGCCCGGTCCACTGACCTTGGTCCACGCTACCTGCAGTGTTCCCAGCACCCCGTCTGTATCTGAGGTTATTGCATTGAGTGACAATGAAGTAGGCATCTCTACGGATGCCGTTGCATTGAGGGTTACGGTTGGAGGCACGTTTCCCACAGGTGCTGCCATGCGTGATATGGTCACCTCGTCGCTCACAGAGTGCTCGTAATTGTGCGCCGTCAGTCGGAAGACGTAAGTACCGATAACAGGCAGAGTTGCTTTAGTGACGGTGCTTGCGGGTGTTTCGATCGCGGCAGCTTCGCCGCCTGCGGGTGCTGAAACCAGTGTCCATGTTACTTCTGCGCTGGATCCGAGACGTAGTGGATTATCGTTCTTGCCGTCTATTACTCCCTGAAGGGCGACCGTCCCGGATGCTGTGTTAAAGTCCGCACCAGCTGAGACAGAGGGAAGTCCTTGATATATCTCTGCTATCTGCGCTTCGGTTAGAGCACCATCATAGAAGCGGAAATTATCGAACTCACCCATGAAGGCACGGCTGCCGTTCAGGGCATTATTTCCGACAAACATGTTATAATCTAAATTCCAGACTAGGATTCCAGTCACCTTCTCTATTCCATCAGAGACTTTCTGTCCGTTAACGTAAAACTCCGGTATGCTCGAAAACGTGTTGCTTCCTGTGTTGTACGCCATACGGGTGACGACCGCGTAATGGGCCCAGACACCAGTGTCGGGGCGGACTAAATGGTTTTGAGCAGATGTACTTCCATAATTCTGAAATGTCATGTAGTTATTGTCATCTTTAAGGTGCATCATCAGACCACCCGGGCTGCTGACTAAAATGCGGGGATAGTGATTGCCCTCAATAACAGGGGTTTCGGAGGCCCGGTCCTGTCTGACCCAGCCAGCAAATGACCAGCTCGATACTTTGGGGCCATCTGCAAAGTAGGCGGACGCATTTGTCGTGCCGTCATAGTTCAGTGCCATGCCATCAATGCCGTTGGTCAACTGACATCCATCATCCAGCTGGAGATCGTAATTGTTTCCGGAGAGATCTCTTATTAGGCGGGTGCTGTTTGTTTCAATAATTTCCTCCATTGTCCAATGACCCAGAAGACGCGGTGTTTTTCCTGTTTCCATGCCGCGCAAAGCCTCCAGCATAACCTGCTCCTCGGTCAAGGCTGTGCTGTAAATCTTGACCTCATCCAGTTCACCGTAGATTGGACGCGATTTATTAATATGATTTCCCAAGTAGGCCGTTCCAGCGGCGGCTGTATTGGTCAAAGTGTATGTCGGAGAAGTACTGTTTAATATACCATTCAAATACAACTTGCAGTTGCCGTTAACAACATTCGGCTCTCCTGTTGCCGCCTCCTCGTAAACCCATGCCATATGATTCCATTGACCGCGGGGAAAATTCCCCAGGCCGCTTAAAGGTCTTCCTGCAACGTAAACCAAGTTAATGTCATTAGCTGTCGCAAAATGAATTCTCATTGTTGACAACTCGGCAATAATATACGGATAGGTGTCGGGTTTACCTTCATACAACGGCCCATTCTCCTCTTCCCGACGAAACAGCAATGAGACCGTTCGACTTCCCATTGCCGGACCGAAAAACGACGACCATGCGTCTGCAGTCCCGTTAAAATGCAGTGCCGATCCCGCTATCCCGTTCGTGAGCCAACATCCGCTTCCCAATGTCAGATCAATATTGTTGGTGGTGGCATCTGGAATCTTGCCGTCCTGCGTGACTTCATCCATCTTATACTAGGCGACCAGCGACTCATCGTCTGCAAACAGAGGAAGAGTACAGTCAAACACTAATAATGCGACTGCTATTACTTGCAGCCAACTCTTTGATCCCATTGATTTTTTCATGAATTATTCTCCTTTTTCGCAATAAATGACGACAGTATTATTATTACAGAAGTATATAATATAATAAATTTCATAAATATACGTTCAAATTATTGTATGTGTAAAAATTTGACCATTTAACCTAAAGCTGCTTTCCGCTGCAACCAAACTGAGCTCTTGTGATATGCAAATCTTTTCTCATTCATTGAACAGTTTGTGCAATATGCATCACTGCATTAGTCAACAACGCTTCGCGTTGCATAGGAGAAGGTTGAAGAGGTTTAAAGGGTTGAAGGAGTTGAAACGGTTAAGAAAAAGTGCGAGAGTTCCAGAGTAATAACATTTCCGTCCATCGGATACCGGCGGATGCTTGCAAAACAAACCGTAATACAGCCCAACAGAAAAGTGTCAGAATAAGTCGATTTGTCTTCTGTGGGGCGGGGGCCGTGACCCCGCCACGAAGAGCACCCCATTTTTCACCTCCAAAAATTTTTACCTAAAAACCTACGACTTGTCCCGCCGACTTGTCCCACCGGAGAAAGCGCACCTCCTTTGCGTTCGTTGCTGTCCCGAATCCCACATTAGTTGCTTTCTCTTAATAACTTATAAAAGCAGCCTCCTGTATTTTTTGTTTGTCTTGCCCTTCGAGTAAGGGCCTAAATATAGTACAGCTTTCTATGTGAAAAAAGCGTTCTATTTGGAATATGAGTTGAAGGTCTATAGGTGAAATGATACTATATCAGCATCATATGCGGGTTTATTACTGCTATAGCCTGCGTTATTAAGGGGCGGTTTCTGATTGTTGGAATGACTTTTGATCACGCAGGCACGCTATAATAAGAAGGAGTGGGCGATGAAAAAAATGACAGGTGCGCTGGCTTTGGCGGCTGTGCTGTGGGTAGGAACAACGCTGGCCGAGACATACGGATGGGATGCCGGCAACGGCACATGGGACACGACATCAGCAAACTGGTCGGGCGCAGGTACGATCTGGGTTGATGCGGTAGGTAATGATGTCTTCTTCACCAATACCGCTTCGGTTACGATGATCGGTGTGGATGGTTCGCGGACGGCTGGCATTGTGAAAGTCGGCAACTCAACCGCCAATGCCAACTTTATTTTTACCAACGGCACCCTGAATGCGTCCACTTTCTTTGTGCGCGGGAGCGGCAACCGGCTTACAGGGGCTTCGACGCCCACGATGTTCAGTGATGATGTCACGGTGAACGTCACCGGCAACATCAGTGTTAGCCGTTGGACGCTGGTGATGGGCGGTAACAGCATCATCAACGTGGATGGGGTTATCGGCGGCAATGTCGATGGGAACGATGGTGTGTGGGGTACGCTGACGATTCAGGACAGCGCAGTTGTCACAGCGACCGGCGGTGTGAGCGCCAACATATCTTACTGGAAACTCACCCTGAACGGCGGTACATTGATCACCAAAAGCATTCTGTCCTCGGATACTACCCAATATGGTGGAGGACAGGTAATATTTAACGGTACGGTTGTTAAACCCACGCAGGATCGTGAAAATTTCATTATGCTGGCGGGTAGTCCCAACGACGGCTTTACATCCTCTGCATTTATTTCAAATAACGATGCAATTTTCGATACCGACGGAAAGAACATCGGCATCGGGATTAACTTGAAGCCGATAGGCAGCGGCGGCCTGACCAAACTCGGTAACGGCACGCTGACGCTTTCAGGTACCAACACCTACAGCGGCACGACCATTGTGTCCGGAGGTACGCTGAAAGTATATGAAGCCGCATTGCCGCCCAGTTCGACGGTTGCTATTGCTGCAACGGGAGTGCTGGATCTGGCGGGAACAAGCAACACTGTTGACAATTTATCCGGTAAGGGGATGGTCTCCAACGGTGTACTGACCGTGACCGGTATCGTTATGCCTGGAGGCACAAACATTCTGGGCACACTGTCGGTTTCGTCCGGCCTGGTTATGACTGGCACCTTGCTGGTGGACGTGGAGGCGGACAATACGAACGACGTGCTGGCGGTGCAGGGTAATGTGGATCTTTCCAACGCGACACTGATGTTGGACCCGGCTGCGACGCTCAACACTAATCGTTCGTATACTTTCCTGACATGTACCGATACATTATCACGTTTCGAAAATGTTTCAATACCGGATGGGTGGACGTTACGGTATGATAACGGTGCGGTCCGTCTTGTTGCGAGCAGTGCGGTTACATTCAGTTGGGACACCGGTGATGGTATCTGGGATACGACCTCTGCGAACTGGCTGGGCGCGGGCACGACCTGGGTTGATAACGGTGATGTTTTTTTTACAAACACTGCCTCGGTTACGACCATTACCGTGGATGGATCGCGGTTGGCGGATGCGGTAATGTGCGGTAACGGAACTGATAATAACAAATATATTTTTACAGGTGGTACACTTGATGTATTCGCCTTCCGTGTGCAGGGGCGTGGAGATAAGTACGCCGGGCTTCTGAACCCCACGCTGTTCAGTAATATAACGGTTAACGCCTCGGGTAACATGGTTGTCGGTCGCGGGACATTGGCAATGGGTGGTTCCAGCATTGTTAATGTGGACGGAAAGATCGGCGGTGACCTTGATGGCTATTATGGTGTCTGGGGTACGTTTACGATTCAGGATGACGCGGTTGTTACAGTGGATGAAGGTGTGGACGGCAATAACAATTACTGGGAACTCAATTTGAACGGCGGCACACTGATTACTCCAAGTATTCGCGCATCGGATACCACGCTCTATGGCGGTGTGCATATCAGCTTTAACGGAACTGTTATCAAACCCACGCAGGACACTAATGACTTTGTTACCTTGTCAAGTCTGGTCAGCCAGGGCAATACCTCTTCGACTCTGGTTGGAGACGGTGGTGCAATCTTTGATACCGACGGGAAGAACATTGGTATCGACATTGGCTTGAAAACGGCCGGCAGCGGCGGTCTGACCAAGCTCGGCATGGGAACCTTGACATTGTCAGCCACCAATCACACCTATACGGGTGCCACAACAATCAGCGGCGGGTCTCTATCCGTCAGCAGCGACAATGCCGCTACGGGAGCGGTGCTCATTGCCAACGCCTCGTTTGAAACGTACGATGGTGCCGCACTCATACCTGATTATACCCCTGACGCCTATCGTTATAGCCCTTCGGGTGCAGGGTGGACGTTCACGGGTGGTGGCGGTATCACGACCAGCAATTCCTATTTTATGATAAAACAACCCGGATCAGATGGTGCCTGTGCGGCGATGCTGTATGGTGTGTCATCGTTCTCGCAGACAGTGATCGTCGCAACCGCAGGGCTGTATGATTTGAGGTTTATGGCACTGAAGGGCAGGAATTATGCCTTCAACAGCCTAGTTGTGACAATCGATGACTCCCCGGTGTGCAGTTATGGGTCCCGTACGTTAGAGGATCATCTTTTCAATGATTTTTTAACCAAGGGTATCTGGTTAGCGGCAGGGGATCACACGCTTTGTTTCCAGGGGCTTGAGACCGGCACTACGTATGCAACGGTGATCGATAATGTGACCCTGACTCCCGCAGAGGGAGGAAGGTTGCCGGACAGCACGGCCGTTAATCTGACGGCTTCAGGGGTATCTTATTTACAGGGGCGTTCAGAGCAGACCATCGGTTCTCTGGCAGGTGTTGCCGGTTCGTGTGTTACCAACAAGGGCACGCTGACCGTCGGAGGCAACAATACGACAACAACGTTTGCAGGTGATGTCAGTGGCTCTGGTTCATTGGTGAAAACGGGCTCCGGTATATTGACACTGAGTGGTGCCAACACGTATACCGGTGCGACTGTTGTAGCTGAAGGCACCTTGGAGATATCAGCATCGGACACCTTGTCCACGAATACGACGGTTGAAATATCGGCGGGTGCGGTTCTGAAACTCAGCAACACCAGCGAGCAGTCTGTTGCAGCCTTGACCATTAACGGTGTGCCGAAGTACCGCGGTACCTGGGGTGCGCCAGGGAGCGGGGCTTACTTTACCCGGCCACAGTTCAGCGGGACAGGGATTTTGCGGGTTCTCACAGGGCTCTCAAATCCCGGGATGATAATTCTGATCCAGTGAGCAGGCGTATTGTTACAGGATGCCCCCGCACGCTTCACTGTCCATCCGCATCGGAGGGCAGGGACACAATGCGGTTTTGAAGAACATCGTTGGGGGTCATGCCGGTTATTCGCTTGAAGGCTGTAGCAAAATATTGAGAAGATGAGAACCCGCATGCGAATGCTATCTCTGTAACCGAGCCTCCTCTTTTTCGGAGTAGCTCCTGAGCATGGTCAATTCGTCTTCGTAGGATATAGGCGTGCGGTGTAATGCCTGCAACCTCTTTGAAAACGCGTTTGAAATTGGAGAGGGATAGTCCCGCGATAGCGGAGAGTTGTTCGAGCGTGATGGGGTTATTGAGTTCCTTTTCCACCCAGTCGGTGGCTTTACGTATTCGGTCCTGATTGGGTTTGGATGGCGTTGTAACTGTGAGGTCCAGCAGATCTAAGAGAATGGCAAGCAACGAGGTGCGTATTGCCGCCGTACGCACTGGAGAGGCAGGGCGGTCGAAGAGGCAGAAAAGAGCGTTGATTCTCTGGGAAAAGTCAGCCGGCCATTTAGAACAGAAGAGGTGGGTTGATCCCTGCAGCATCTCCAGAAGCGGTTGTGCTTCGGCCGGAGAGAGTCCCAACCATGGGATGTCTGGGTTCTGCGGCAGTTGCAGCTGCAACCATATCCGTTTGCCGGGATAGGATGGGTGGCCGTCAGAGCTGTGAGGCATGTCCGGTGGAATAACAGTTCCTTCACCTCCAAGCAGGGTGAAATGCTGACCGTTTATATCGTAGGGTTGGTGGCCTGTCTCTACATAGGCAAGCTCAGCTACTTCGAAGTGGCGGTGTTCAGGTAGCGGAGGATAGGCATGTCGATAGACGGATCGACCCAGAACTATGCACTCCGGTACACCAGCACTACGCATATCCACGGCCCGACGATCGGGACGATCTACATAATATGATTTCAGATCTGAGTATGGTACAGCTTTCATTTATTGCTCAGTTTTTTCAATATAAAACAAGAAAATAGCGATAGTTAAAGTGGTTAAAACCGTTAAAAAGGTTGAAATGGTTTCCGCCTTTACGCGCCTTTACGCGCCTTCAACTACTTCAACCCCTTTAACCGCTTTAACTTTTTTAACCTTCAACCCTTTTAACCATCTCTCTTATGCAACGCGTAGCGTTGTTGACTAATGCAGTGATGCATATTACACAACTGTTCAATGAATGAGAAAAGATTCGCATATCGTAAGGGTTAAGTTTAGTTGCGGCTCCACTGCATTAGTTGATATCTTCTCAACTCCCGGCACGTAAAACAAGTAATTTAAGGTTGTTAAAAAGATTAAAAGGGATAAAAAGGTTGAAATGGCTGATTTAACCCCTTTAACCCATTCAACTCTTTTAATCTCATAAAAATGAGCAGCTTTTTTAGTTCCCTTTGCGCAAAAGAGATAATATTTTTGCGCAAAAGACACTAGTATTGTTTGCAACAAATAGTTTAATCTAAAGACGGTCATTGGAATTATTAATTGATTGCAGAAATTGCATTAAAGATGTGTGTAGGGAAAAGTCAGTGAAACGTTCTGAAAAACGTAAGTTGACTTCTTTTAAACCTTATTGCTGAAAAGTTACCTGATATTTATTATGGTAATACTTGATAGAAGGAGTGAAATTATGGATTGGAAAAGAAGATATGTGTGTTTTATTTCGATGGTTGCTATGCTTTTATGTGTGGCGGTAACATCACGTGCGGATGTTATAGTAGCAGCCGGTGAATCCCTGTCGATTACCAATGTCGAGGATATCGGCTATGCCGATATCCATATGGGTGCGGATGCCACGTTGGCCTTTCCCGCAACCGGAGCTGCATCGGCGGGCCTGAATGAGTACACCCGTACGGGAATTACCAGTGTCGGCTGGCCGTATATATATTCCTACGGGGACTGGACACGGTTTGTGACTAATGTTTACTGGGCAGCAAATACCATTACAAATGCGGCAACAGAATACGTTTACACCGGACGCTGGTATTTGCCGGACACCGGGGTGTACAGTTTCTACGAATATATGGATGATATGGCGGCGATTGCGGTCGATGGAGAACTGGTGTTGCGCAGTGCAGCTTACAGTGATGAGACCTGCGTACAGAATATATCTCTGGACGCAGGATGGCATAACCTGGAGGTGCGGTTGTGTAACGGTTATAGTATCGGCGGGCCTCGCGGCTCACTGCAAGACGGCATTCTGTACAGCCCCAGCAATGACCTGATAAGCGTCAGCAATCTGACTAACGCCTATCCTTTTGTAGATCCGGGTGACGGCAGTGTGCTTCGTCCGGTGCATAACGGACATCTGTTTCAGAAGATCTTTGTGGATGGTGATGTGACATTTGATCTTTCGGAGCAGGACCTGGCAGGACCCTTGGTCTTGTCGAAGGGATTGCTGCCGGAATTTCCGGCGATGGGTGGTACTGTCACAATAACCGGCGGTGTCGGACAGGTGCGTTTCGGTCGGGATTGGGATTCAATTAACTTTCCTGCATTCAATGTGGACGTGGCGTTCAGCGGTGTTGCCGATCCTGAAGGCATTACGTTTATTGAAAAATCAACGGTGGTTGCCTGGCCGACCTCCTGTCTTTGGCGGGTGGAGGAGAATGCCACCGTGGCACTTGCCGGTACAAATATGCTTGGTGCCGGAGATGTCTATCTGACCAACCATAATATTTATGTGCTCTCTCACTCTGCTGTGACGGAAGATGCAACGATTCACGTGCAGGGCAGCGGTCTTTCTGCTGCTCTAAAACCCTGTACAGTTGATTCGAATGGGTATTGGCAAGGCTTTACCACAATACTGACCAATGATGTATCTCTTGAAGGTGAGAATGCTACAGTGGCTTTACCTCTCCATTCAAACTTTTATCTGCAAGGATCTATTTCCGGCACAGGCACGGTGGTTAAGACAGATTTAGCACGTGTTGAGATTCTGGAAAAGAGCGATTTTGTGGGATTAACATATTGCAACGGGGGTACATTGATCTTTGATTCCGAGGCAGCTGGCGACTCCAATAATGTGGTACGGGTTGGAGCTAACTCTACGGTGGCGCTTTATCCGGCTGGTTATGGATCAACCGAGACAGCGACGTGGATTAAACGGCTGGAGGGCAGCAGTAACGGCAAGGTGTATATACCGGCTAAGCAGACTATGACCGTGGATTATGTTGACGGGACAATGAGAGCTGAAGGCGCAGTGACTGCCAGTTCGGTGTTGCATGTCAATACACTGGGAACGAACGCCGTGCTCAGCGCGATCAGGAATGTGACGATTGTTGTCGATCATATCGAATCGGGAGCTTCCATAATCATGGAGGAGGGCCTCACTTCTCTGAAAGTTAACGGAACCGGCAATATGCTGGAGAAACTGACCATCACATCAGGAGAGGTCTCGGTTGAAGGTGATTTTGATGTGACGGTTCTGGAGGGCGCAGGCACCTTGGTGAAGGTCGGTGATTCAACTATGAATGTGAATTTCAGTGCTCTTACCGGAGAGGTAAAGGTAAATGCAGGTACATTTAGCTGTGATGGCGAACTGCTTGTCACTGACAGCGTGCTCGGTTCACTGCCCTCTCTGTGGCTCGATGCTTCGGCGGACAATGTGTTTACGCAATATAAGAGTTATACCTTCACCAATGATTTCCCTATTATAGAACAATGGGATGACTGCCGTTCAGGTGCTATCGGGTTTGCTAAACAAACCCGTGGCGACGATCAGTGGCAGACCTATCCCTATCTGATGACCAATGCATGGAACGGAAAGAGCGTCTTGTCGATGGGATCTTATCAGACAAAGCTCTCCTCAGCGTATGCGACCAGGACTGAAGCGCGTCGCATGCCGATGGACCAAACTCGCACACCAGTGCATGTGATTATGGTATTTGGTAGTCAGGATGGTGGTGGTGCCGCCGTTATAGGTACTAACGGCGGGGATAATAATTTTTCTCGTGGTGGAACGACCACTGAGGAATATCGTGATCCGGACACACCTGTCTTTGATAATAGTGAAATTGATCTTCGGATGGACGGTGTTGATGTGGATGGCACCACTGAGGGACTGAGCGGGGCATATCAGATTCTGACAATCAATACGGATGACCGTTCTGTCGGTGCATTAGGATGGGATGTTGGCTACCAGAATGCCGGTGGACAGAACTACGCAGAGATGCTGTTCTATACCAACATATTGACTCGAGTAGAGCAGGTTACAATTGAAAATTATTTGGCTCAGAAGTGGGGCCTGCCGTATACCTCCTTTGTTATCCCCTCTGTGACCGTGGCTGACGGAGCGACTTTTGAAGTTGGTGGCTCCTGCCTGGCCAGTAATGTGACCGGCAGAGGAAGTGTTGTCATTTCAGGGTCGGCCTCTATAAAGTTCAGTGGTATATTTGCCGGCGCTGTTGAAATGGATGGTGGTGATTTTGTCATTCCGGATCTAGCTGACATTCCAGGTGATGAGGCGGTTCCGACAACCGACCTGAAACTATGGATCGATCCCTGTATGACAAATCGTGCTGTTCTGGGCAGAGATTTAACTCCTACACGTCCGCTGGCCATCTCGGGGTTCTATGATCGGACGACCGACAGCCGCTACCTGCTGGGAACCTGTAATACAGTTGTGGAGGGATCCGTGGATCGCCGGCCGTGGCTCTCCGAGGCAATCGGACCGCTGGGAGAGACTCAGTACTGGATTGACTATGATAACATCTACGACGGAGAAACCCGCGGTAACACCTTGCGGCTCAATACTAATCCGGACTATATCGGCACGCAGAACACCGTTGCGGTTCCAACCGATGTGCAGTCAGGCTTCATCGTTCTCGACAGTTCACGTGGTGGAGGTGCGCCGATTCTGCGGGATGTCGCCAATTCAACGGTGATAACGCGCGACAATCCGCAGGATGTCGATTCGCCGATCTGGGGTTCAATAACCACGGATGCCCTCAAGAGCGGTGCAACCTATCTGGATGGCATCTCTGTTGACGGCGCTACGCAGGGCTACAGCGGCAGGAATGAGCTGCTCTCTTTTGTGGCAACGAATATATTTGAAGCCGCCTATTTCGGTTATTACGGGGGCGATAGTTCTCTGACACCCAACCGCGAACGCATAGGTGAGATCATTCTCCTTGAATCCGATCTGGATGAGACTACGCGAATTGACATTGAGGCCTATCTGATGAAAAAATGGCTGGGTAAAGCCCATGACGGCTATGTTGATGTAACAGAGTCAACGGTTTCAGGAGACGGCACTCTCAATGCTGTGCGCCCATCACAGCTACCCTCGTTTGATTCTGGTTTTAACGGTATAGTCAATTTGTCGGGGTCATCGTTTGAGTATACAGTGCAAAACAATATGGTCGGTGATTATGAGATAGTGCCGGACAGCGTAACTATTCCGGGTACACTGAACGTTCCTGCCACAGGAACAATCAATGTTGACTTTGATGTCTCTCCTGCAGGCGGCATCTATCCTCTCATTACCTTTGGTTCCATAATTGATGATGGCTTTGAAAACTGGTCGCTGGTGACTACAGGAGATGTTCCTGAAGGGATTGTCAGATTGATTAAAACAGATACTGGGTTAAGTCTACAAATAATTGCGCAGGGAACCATAATTCTGGTTCGCTGATATTGTTATAACTTTGAGATACGATCTGTTCATCTATCTATGAATGTGGGTGTCAGATCGTATTTTGTTATTGCGCAAATGCGATAATATTTTTTGCGTAAAATCCTCTAGTATTGTTTGCAACATATAGTTTAATCTAAAGACAATCGTTGGAAGTATTATAAAAATACAGAATTTTTTTATCAAAACGTATTAAGAAAAGAGCAAGGGAACAATAAAGATGAATGAGCGTTTTTTTATGAGCAGGCACTTTGTTGCCGTTATTTTGCTAGGTTGTGTGATATTGCCAGTTGGAATGAGTCTCTCTGCAGATATCAAAGTTTCCGATAAATATCGCAGGGAATGGAAAGACCCTGCACTGGTGCAACGGATTGAAACCGGTATTGAAAAAAATCGCAAGGGCGATGCGGTACTGAGTGTAGTCGATGCTGAGGGTAAGCCGGTACCTGAAGCCACGCTCTCTGTCAAACTGAAGAAACATGACTTTCTGTTTGGCTGCAATGCCTTTGTTCTGGGGCAGCTTAAAACCCCAGAGCAGAATAAACGCTATGAAGAGATTTTCACAAAGATCTGTAACTTTGCCACCGTGCCTTTTTACTGGGGTGATCTTGAGCCGGAAAAAGGGCAACCCCGCTATGCTGAGGGATGTGAGTATATCTGGCGGCGTCCTCCACCCGACCGTTTTATCCCTTTCGGAAAAAAGTATGATCTGACCCTGAAGGCGCATCCTATGCTCTGGCATATCATCAATCCTAAATGGCTGCCTAAAGATCCTGAGGCGCTCAAAGCGCTCTATCGCAAGCGGTTCAAAGAGATTACCAGCCGCTATGCAAAAGATATCGCTATCTGGGAGGTCACCAATGAGTCATCCGGCTGTCCGACCAACTACCCGCTCTATACAAAAGATAAAGCCTATGTCGGCTGGGCATTCAAAGAAGCGGCCCCTCTGTTGCGGGATGAGAATCTTATCATGATTAATGATTATACGCGCTTCAATGCTATCAGAGCTGATAAGAACTGGTATTACAAACAGATCAAGGGATTGCTTGCTCAGGGTGCTCAGATTGAGGGAATCGGGCTGCAGTTTCATATCTGGTTTGCTCCGCGGCTGATGGAGCGACATCTTGCGGGGGAGGTTCACTCGCCGACAGTAATACTGGATACATATGATGATTTTGCAAAGTTCAACCTGCCGGTTTATATCACAGAGGTGACTGTTCCTACACCAAAGCAGCCCAATGGTGAGGATCTGCAGGCTGAGGTGGTGGAAGATCTCTACAGGCTGTGGTTCAGTGCTCCCAATATGAAGGGGGTTACCTATTGGAATATGGGTGACAGCATGGCTTATGGCGGAGAGGATAAGGCAGCCGGTGGCCTTGTTGATATGGATCTTAATCCTAAGAAGTCCTACAAGGTGCTTGATCATCTGATTAATGAGGAGTGGCGGACGCAGGTCAACGGTAAGAGTGATCAGGAAGGACAATTTGCTTTTCGCGGTTTTTATGGGGTATACGATGTTGATGTTCGTATAGGGGGTATAACAAAGAGCTGTCAGGTTCATCTCTCTGAAAACGGGGACAATAAACACAAGGTGGTTATCAAATGAAGAAGTTATTAATAGCAATAGTTGGATTGAGCGGGATTTTATTACAGGGTGCAGAACCAAAGGGAGTCATGAGTGATGCCTATTGGAAAATCTGGAATCCGGCGGAGCAGGCTAAGATTGACCAGGATATTGATGCCAACCGCAAGGCGGATGCCGTGCTGAACCTGAAAGGGGTTCCTGCGGGAACCGAGATTAAGGTGGAGCAGATTTCACATGACTTTATCTTCGGCGCGCACATCTTCAACTTTAATCAGCTTGGCAAGGATGAATATAACAGCAAATATAAAGAGATGTACGGAACGCTTTTTAATTCAGCAACGATTGCCTTTTACTGGAAGAAATTTGAGCTGGAGGCCGGCAAGCCGCGTTTTAAAGCTGAGTATCGCGATACAGCGGAGTACTGGAATAAATGCAAGGAACCCAAGAAAGAGACCCATTGGCGTCGTCCCGCTTCAGATCCTGTGGTAGCATTTTGCGAGAGTAAAGGTATACGTCTGCATGGACACACCATCTGCTGGGGCAACCGCAAGTGGCAGCATCCTGATTGGCTCTTTAAAAACTACTGCCCGGCCGGGGAAAAAGAGAAACTGCTGAAGATTGGCAAAAAGGGTCTTGAGAAGATGTCGCCCGATGAGATCGAAAAGCTGGCACCGGTTTATGCTAAAGAGATGCAGCGTCTTTTCAAAAAACGGATCACCGAGCTGGCCGCAAACTACAAGGATCGCTTTCACAGCTGGGATGTTGTTAATGAGAGTGCCACCGATTTCGGTCAGGGCCGTATGATTCCAGGTAAGGCCATCTGTAGCAGCCACTACGGATTGATGCCCGGTGACTATACGTATGAAACATTCAGGCAGGCCGATAAACTCTTTCCGAAGGATGTGCTACTGAATATCAACGACTACTCCAATGATGCGCGCTACCTGAATCAGGTTGCTGATCTACAGTCACGTGGCTGCCGCATTGATGTCATGGGCTCGCAGATGCACCTTTTTAATCCGAAGCAGTGTCTGGAGCTCGCCGAGGGTAAACGGGTCAGCCGAAGGATTAATACGCCACAGGAGGTCAGAGACACGATGGCTGTGCTTGCAAAGGCGGGCCTGCCGATTCACCTGAGTGAAATCACCATCACCTCCCCTGGTACTGATGATAGAGGCAAGGAGATCCAGTCCGTTATCGCACGCAACCTTTACCGGGTCTGGTTCAGTATTAAACCGATGATGGGAATTACCTGGTGGAATACAGTCGATGACTGCGGAGCTCCCGGCGAACCGACCATATCGGGTATCTTTACCCGTGACATGCAGCCCAAGCCAGCTTATTTTGCTCTGAATAAACTCATCAATGATGAGTGGAAGACTCGCATAACCGTGAAAGCGGGCCAGGATGGGAGTGTGAAATTCCGTGGATTCAAAGGTAAATACCGGATCACATATAAAGATGCTTCGGGTAAATCCAAAACCATGAATTTCCATCTGGCAAAAGATGGTGACGGTATTTAAGTTAGTGCGCGAGTTCTAAAATGCGAGAGTGTGCGAGTTTTACAGGTGTCGCGGAGGTCGGCTGCGCCTCCAATCGTGAGATGTAGAATGTGGAAAGTTGGATGCAGTGCGACACCTAGACTCGAACGTAGTCTTTGCGTGATTTAGGTGCGAAACAAGGAAGTCGTTCGCTATGCGGGCGACTGGGGGTGGTACGCGAATGATCAGGTTACGCAAAATGGTCAGCCGCATAGCGACGGCCCTCCTTGATCAGCACTTTGTCAAAGACAAATGATGACAAATATTAAACAGACAACTCTTCCAAAAGAACAATTAATTGTTCTTTCTCGTCCCATAACCAACTAAATTACAAAAAATTTTATATTTCTTACTAAGATTCTGCTCTTTTAGCGTATATACTTACAGCTGTATGAACAGGTATTCACATGAAAACAGCAGTAGCGGACTTCGGAATGACCCGGTTATTCACGTTCAGACACTGTTTGTTAAGTATATGCCCCGTATCCGGGCATTCGTGTATTCCCTGATGCCTGATATTTTTCAGGTGGATGATATCATACAGGATGTGTTCTTAACCGTTACCGCCAAAGCATCGGATTTTCAGGAGGGAACCAATTTTCTGGCCTGGGCTTTCGCAATCGCGCGTTTTCGTGTGCTGAAAAGCATGAATGCTATGGATAAGGACTTTTTGCCGCTATCAGAAGAGGTCTTAGACGCTTTGGCGGCGGATTGTCCGGATGTGGGAGCAGAACAGGACCGGCGTGTTAAGTTCCTGGAACTTTGCATTAAAAAGCTGGCACCACAAGCAAAGCGTATGATTAAGATGCGCTACTACGAAACACAGAAGGCGGCGGCGATTGCGGCAAAACTGGGTTTAAGTGTGAATGGAGTTTCGGTGCTTCTTTCCCGTTCACGTATGTTATTGAGAGTGTGTGTTGAGCGGCAGATGCAAAAAGGATGATATTTTGGACGAACAGCATTTACAGAGTTTAATCGAAGCCTGGTTTGACGGGACTTTGAATAAAAGCGAAAAGGTCGAGCTTGAGCAGCTTTTGCTCTCATCAGCTCAGGCTCGTGCTCTGTTCTGGGAAACTGCGGAAATGCACTCTCTGCTGTGTGCTGCGGGAGAGGCTGCTCCAATCTCCGCTTCAGAGTTTGACAATCAGGGGCAGAGTAACTCCCGCTCTGACCACGGCAGAGGCTTGAAATGGTGGAAAGCTGCTGCCGCTGCTGCTGGAATCGTTTTTTTCTCAGTTGCCGGAACCCTTCTGGTTACTAAATATATTGCGGATAATGATCCTGTTGCCGCCCCTGTTCAGACAGAGGATTCTACATCTCCCTTTGAGCCGATAGAGAGAGAACCCCTTCCGGTTTATATGGCTGAGCAGTATGAGTTAAAGGAAGATACTCAAATTGCAGAGGGTACTGAGCCGGAGCTGGAAATGATGGATGTGGAACTCGTAAACTTTGTTTCGGCTCCAGTACAGGTCTACTTTTCTCCTTTAAAGAATCGCATGTGGTCAACTGTTTATACAAATACAGTATTGCTGGAATGGGAATGGCCCTCTGAGGCAACTTCCGCTCAGCTTGAGATTACCGGGATGAACAGCAGTTCGATTATAGATTTTACGGAGCTTACCACAAATTATTTCTGGCAGGCGTTCTCAGGAAGCGCTCCGAACTCTGAGGACCTGTACAATCTTTCATTGGCATTTTTCTCCTATGACGATGATTTGAACGAGACTCTACATTCCGAGCTCGCTGTTGTAAAAGGCGCGTTTGGATCAGCAACGGTTGATTTCGGTCCCTCTGACAGAAGATGGGGCAAAGTGCGTGATAATGTGGTTATCCCTTATGATGCGGCTTGGTATGCGACAACGGCATGCGCCAGTAACTCTCTGCTGACAATTTCGAAAAGGGGCGGTTTACTGGAAAGCAATCCGCTGGCAGACGCAAGTGGCTGGCTTGGCTGGAAAGTTAAGAACGGGGTGTGGGGTTACGGAACCTTTGATTTGGTGTCGGCATTTCCCGGTTTCGAGGATGAGTGGACTGCCACCCTTGTGCGGATGAGGGATGGAACAGTTTTTACAATCAGGTGATTTTCTGCGAGGATTAAAAAAATGAAGATTAACAACATAACAAAGAATCTTTTAGGGTTATTTCTGATAGGTCTTGTTTTCAATACTTTTGCCGTCGAGCCGGCAATCAGTCGGGTGACGGTCCATCAGCGCTGGCCGTGGAGCCGGCTGGTTGATATTGATTATGTGCTTTCATGTGATCCCACGCAGAGAGTGGATATTGTTGTTAACGGAAACAATGGATCAACGCCATTGCAGCTTTCCCATACCTCTCTTTCAGGAGATATGTACAGTGTTTCAGAGGGAGCTCACCGGATAGTATTAGATCCAACCAGGACTGCGTATACCAACAGTGAGTTGATGACTCAGTTTCGTGTTTCCCTGACACCCATAGATCCTCCGCTCTATATGATTGTCGACCTGACTAAGAGTGCCGGTGAAGAGGGGCAGGTGAAGTATGTGACCCGAAGTGATCTGGATGCCGGACTTTGGGGTGCCGTTGAAACCAATCCGGTTCCGGGGGTTGATTCTGTTATCTGGACCGGTGTGACCAATGATTCCGCCTATGCCACAGATAAACTTGTGCTCCGGCGAGTTAAGTCGGGATCTTTCGGCATGGGAGCAAGTGCCAATATAATAACAACTCTCACAAAAGATTTTTATGTCGGAGTCTTTGAGGTAACCCAGCAGCAGTGGCGCCTCATTATAGCTGAATGGCCCGCATATTTTAATAATTCTACATATCGTCAGACGCGCCCGGTGGAAAACGTTTCTTATAATGATATACGCGGCGCCACTCTTGGAGGCGGTTGGCCGGGGAGCACTGATGTGGATTCCTACTCCTTGCTCGCGAAACTACGAGAAAAAACCGGGTTTACCGATTTCGACCTGCCGACGGAAGCGCAGTGGGAGTATGCCTGTCGTGCAGGAACAACAACCGTTTTTAATGATGGCAATGGTTCCGCCAGTGTCAGCGGAGCCTACGCATACACCAACCAGTGGCTGGATGTTCTGGGGCGGTATAAGTTTAACGGCGGATATGTTGATGGAGTTACAGCTCCTGCGCAGTCAAGTACACCTGCTAACGGTACGGCACAGGTCGGAAGCTATCAGCCTAACGCCTGGGGAATTTATGATATGCATGCAAATGCCAAAGAGTGGTGTCTCGATTGGAACTCTGATGGAGGTCCGTCAGGTGGTATTGACCCGATGGGGCCCGATGCCGGATCTATGCGTTGTAATCGTGGTACCGGCTGGAATCGAATTGCCGCAGACTGTAGCTCTTATACACGTGATAGGAATGCATCGAATAGCAGATTCAGTTCAATTGGCTTTCGTGTAATCCTGAGGCTGCCGTGAGAAGGGGAAGTGCGCGAATGCTAGAGTGCGCGAATGCGAGAGTTGTTGATGGATGTGGGATACGAGGTACAGTCGCCTTCGGCTTGAACAGCGAACGTTGAATTTAAGAGGTTTTGATAACGATAGCGATAAATTTTGTAGGCCCGGTGCCCCACCGGGCGTTGGGTGCGCCGGGTGAGGGCACCCGGCCTACAGTTTCGTTGTCTTAGCGATTTCTTTGGGTTTGTTGCAGAATTTGATTTTTAAACTAAAGGGAGAGAAATGAATCGATATATGACAATTATATTATGTGCGTTGCTGTTGGGGATCAGTAATGGAATTGCCGCTGAAAATGATATCTGGATTGAATCTGAATCCTTCAGCTCGCTGGGCGGCTGGCTGGTTGATCAGCAGTCAACCGATCAGATGGGCTCTGCCTATGTGATGGCGCATGGAATGGGCATTCCGGTTGCCGATGCAGTGACAACGGTGGATGTGCCTGTGGGAGGCAATTGGTCGGTCTGGGTACGTACCCGCGACTGGACCGCTCCGTGGAAACGTGGAAAATCCGGTGGCACCTTCAAATTAATGGTCAATGACAAGCCGCTTCCTGTGACGCTTGGAACAAATGGTAGTGCATGGGATTGGCAGTTGGCGGGAACCGCGGAGTTAAAAAAGGGGAGTGCTAGAATTGCACTGCGTGATCTGACAGGCTTTAACGGACGTTGCGAAGCGCTCTTCCTGACACTTAACTCTGAGTTTGCGCCTCCGAGTGAAAACAAGGAGCTGGCCGCATTCCGCAAAAAGGTTTCCGGGATTACCCGCAAGGATGATCCGGTTGTCTATGATTTGGCTATTGCCGGTGGTGGTGTTGCGGGAGTCTGTACGGCAATTGCCGCGATACGTACCGGCTCTAAGGTTATTCTGATTCAGGATCGCTCGGTTCTGGGTGGTAATAACAGCTCCGAGATCCGTGTGCCTCTGGGCGGGTTGATTCATGTGCCTCCCTATAAGAATCTCGGTAATGTGATGAAGGAGATTTCTCCGATCAGCGGCCGGCCGGGTGTGTTGCCGATTGAGATGTATGAGGACGGGCGCAAGGCCAATATCTTCAAGACCTGCAATTCAAAGAGCTATAAGCTTATGTTGAATACGCGGGTGATTGATGTTGAAAAGGATAAACTCGATCCAACGAAGATTGTCGCCTATATCGCCAGGGATGTTCATACCGGTCAGGAGATACGCATTAAAGCCCGGCTCTTTGCCGACTGTACCGGCGATGCCATGATTGCCCGTAAGATGGGGGCTGAGCTAATGTACGGACGCGAACCGCGCAGTCGGTTCAATGAATCGTTGGCTCCGGTCAAGGGAGACCGTGAGGTTCTGGGAATGTCGGTGATCTGGCGTTCAAAGAATACCGGGCGTCCCTCTTCTTTTCCTGATATCGACTGGGGTATCGAATTTAATGAGGATCGGGTTTATTATGTGCGTGCCGGCGACTGGGAGTGGGAGACCGGACAGTATCGCAACCAGGCGGATGAGACCGAGTATATTCGTGACTACGGTTTGATGACGATTTTTGCCAACTGGTCTTATCTGAAGAATCACTCAAAGCGTAAAAATGAGTGGGCTAAAGACGCCCTCTCCTGGATATCACCACTTGGCGGCAAGCGCGAGAGTTATCGTGTTGTCGGTGATGTGGTCCTGACGCAGAACGACGTTGAGAAGCAGGTGCCCTATCCGGATGCAACGGCATCGGCTACCTGGAATATAGATCTTCATTTTCCTGATCCAAAGCATCTTAAGAAATTTGAAGAGCCCTTCCGTTCCTGTGCATATCACCGTAATCTACTGAAGGCCTATCCTGTTCCATACCGCTGCCTTTACTCCAAGGATGTCAAAAATCTCTTTCTTGCTGGCCGGTGTATCAGTGTATCTCATGCGGCATTCGGATCGGTGCGGGTGATGCGAACATTGGGCATGCTGGGTGAGGTGGTCGGTATGGCTGCTTCGATCTGTGCGAAGGAGAATATCTATCCTCGCGATGTTTATACCAAAGAACTCAAGCAGCTTCAGGATATGATGAAGCGTGGTGTGCCTCAGGCTCCGATCTATCATACCGGCGGATGCGGCTCAAACTACGAGGGCTATCATTTTAAGGATACAGGCCATCTGGGCATATATCCGCATAGAAGCAAGAGGATAGACAATGATCCGAAGATCAAGGCGCGCATCGATGCGTTGGGTCTCAGCCACCGGTGTGATGAGTAAAATTTTCATTTCTGGGAACAGGTCGTTACGGAGTGACCTGAATACGATAAATACTGAAATACGGAAAGGAAACGATGAGTATGCAGATAACAAAAAGAAAAGGTGCCTTAGCTGCAATCGCAGTTTTGGCAATTGTCGTGACCGCACATTGTGTGCGGGCCGATGAATTTACACCTGATAGGTTCAAGGGCGGGAGTGCAGACGGCTATGCTTCCGTCAGTTTTTACAGAGATGCTTTTTCAGCCTCTCTTGTGCGGTTTCACGGAGGAAGCGGCGACGGATATGATGAGTTCACAGAGTCGGGGCTGCAGGTTCCGGTCTGGGGTACGGTTATTCTAGTTCGCTGAAATCAGTTGTTAATGTGGTAATGTAAGGAGTAATTATAATGAAAATGAGTATTAGAAGAATGAAAAACTTTTATGTCTGCCTGATCACGCTGGCTTTGGCGGGAACAGCAGCCGGCAACAATATTACGGTAACGGATTTAACGTTGGTTGACTCAGGTTTTCCCAATACGGTGGACGTTCAGTTCACCGTGTCCTGGGATAACTCGTGGCGTGCGGCATGGACGGAATTGGCTTCAGCCAACGTCAGCGGCGCAGAGCTTGCTGTTGAGAACTGGGATGCCGCATGGGTATTCCTTAAGTGGCGTAATGACAACAACGGCGATTGGAGCCATACCACGCTAGCTGCAACCGGACATACGGTGCCTGAGGGCACAACGATCACGGTGTCATCGGATGGCCTTGGAGTCTTTATTCATCGCTCAGCAGCGGGTTCGGGTTCTTTCAGCAAAACCGTCAAACTGCGATGGAATAGAGTGGCTGACGGCGCGGGTACATCGGTTGATGTCTCTGCGCATGCTCTCGAAATGGTTTATGTGTCTCAGGGAGCGTTTGAAGTGGGTACTGGCTCTATTGCAGAATCGGGAAGCTTTACGGATGGATCATGGGTGAGCGACGCAACCATCCCGTTCCTGATCGCTGGCGAGAGTGCGTTGACGATTACCAACTCTGCGGGGAATCTTTGGGGTACATCAACCGAGGGTAATAACAAAATCGGCAGCTACGGCACACTGCCTGCCGCCTATCCGAAAGGGTACAACGCTTTCTATTGCATGAAATATGAGGTTACGCAGGGGCAGTACGCGGATTTTCTGAATATGTTGACTGCTGATCAGGCTGGATACCGTTACAGTTCAAGCAGCACTGATTACCGTTATACGATCAGCGGATCACATCCTAACTTCACAGCTAGCGCTCCAGACCGGGCCTGCAATTTCCTCTCCTGGCTGGACGGTGCCCGATACGCTGCATGGGCGGGATTGCGGCCTATGACAGAACTGGAATATGAGAAGGCCTGTCGCGGTGTGCTTAACGCGACTGCGGAGTTTGCATGGGGTGATTATGCGTTTAATAAGACCACAGGTTTTGTCAATGACGGAACCGCCGATGAAGCCCCCTTGCCATCGGATGCGTACTGTGTTTTCGGCAATCTTACTGGTGGCCCGATTCGTGTAGGTGCTTTCGCTACGTCGAGCAGCAGCCGGAAAGCCGCTGGTGCTTCCTACTGGGGCATTATGGAATTAAGCGGCAATGTGTGGGAACAAGCAGTTTCTGCAGGACTTGCGGTAGGAAGAGCCTACACAGGCATGCATGGTACAGGATCGGTAGATTCGCTTCCCAGTGAATGGCCGACAATAAGTAGCGGTGGATATGGAGTTCGCGGTGGTGCCTGGAATTCAGGATTGGATTTCTTCAACCGTGTATCGGATCGCTCATTTGCCTGCATTTCGTACGACGAACGCTCACGCAGTTACGGCTGGCGTGGAGTGCGCACAGCACCGTGAGGAAGATAGGGGAGAAGTGCGAGAGTTCTAAAGTGCGAAAATGCGAGAGTTTGGTGGTAGCGTTTCACGCAGTTAGTAAAAGAATAGTATAAAGAAGAAGGCTTGGTACAGCATTGCTGCGCCAAGCCTTCTTTTTCGACTGTTACTGCCGCGCGTTGGGACATGAGCCTTTTGCTGTGGATGGACAACCGGAACAGGCAGAGGAACATGCGCTTTGTTCTGCTGATGGATAGGTCCCGTCTCCACATTTGCGTCCTCCCGGTGCTTTATGGAGAGGGGCAAACAAGAACCATGCGACTATTGCAAAGCCGAGAGCAGAGATGATTCCCAGCAGTAAGCAATTCTTTGAGACAACAACATTTATTATAAACTTGAAATTCAGAATCAAATGCACAATCAACAGTGTAATCACCGCATAGGCAGCCCAAAGATGCCACTCGCCCCACTCGTGTCGGCTCATTCCTAAAAGTGTCTGTCCATGATCACCGCCTCGAGAACAGGGTGCCAGCCGGTAGCCGATTAGAAGTCCTGAACCTGTGATAAAACAAAACAGTGCATACATCAGAATATCCACATACCTCCGTAGAACATTGCTTTTCATAATTACATCCTTTTAAATTATTGATTACGAAATATCAAAACACTATAGCCGAGAGCTTTTTTCTTCCCGAATTCGAAGATTTCCCCAGCACTTACCTTATGATAATCACTGTGCCATCCAGATAGATGAGCTTGACCGAGCCGTCAGGATAGTATCTCACCTTCCATTTGGTGTCATCTAGATTGATGCCAGCGAATGGTTGGGTCAGGGTTTCGGTGCAGGTGACGATTGTGTATTGCTTAGCGGAGTTGAGCTGATCCTGGTTGGCAATGGTTAATGTTGCCGCAGAGATATCCAGATCTCCATCTACAGCCAGCAGATCGCAGCTCCCATCCGTGGCAACATCAATCAGGAGCTCTCCATTAAGTGTAACTGCTGCTTCAATCGAGAGTGTTCCAATCACATTGGTGCCACCAGGAGCGACGTTTCTCACAGTCAGTGTTCCATTGCTGACCGTTCCTGAACCGTTTAAGCCGGCCAGTGTCTGATCGGTCTCACCCAGGTCAAGTACTGTGCCGGTTGCCATCTCAACCGTTGTTGAGGGGTTGAACCGGTTTGGACAGGCTGGAGAGAGAGTCAGCAGACTGCCATCACCGGGGTCGGTCAGGGCCTGATAATTAGCAATGTCTTCAGAATTGCGACCCTGCGGATCATAACCAAAGCCGATAGATGTGGTTGTCCACCAACTTAGTGAGGTGGCTCCGTTTCCGTCAACTGGACCGGCACCACCGCCTCCCTGGCCAAAGCGTGCTTCAAACAGATGGCGTCCGGGGGTTAAGGTGTAGTTGGCCTTTGTCGGAGTGCTCCAGTCGGTGCCATTTACAATAAGTATATTTCCGTCAATAACGAGGCGTACATTATCATCAAAGTTTTCGGCAAAGGTCCAGGTCACGTTGGTGGAATCATGGTTCCAGATATAGCCGCTGTAGATAAATGTGGTGTTGTCAGTCCAGCCGGATGAAGTATTCGCCATGCGGGTTGTCGGCTCAATTGCGGTTTTTGGATTAGGAGTTGTCGTATTGAATGAACCGGCAACGCTGCCTTCATACAAACCGGGTTGTATCTCTGTCACTCTGACGGTGCCAGCATTGATTATAACCGGTTCATCACTGGTTAAAGCCGCATCCAGGATAAGCTCTCCTGATGTGTTTTTGGTAAAAGACGCACTGATCAGCTCGCCGTTGGTTATTGAACCGCTGCTGATAGTGATGCTGCCGTTGGTTACCGTAAAACCATTCAGGTTATAGATGCCGCCATTGACACTGACTTCCGCATCGGCAAGCAGCGCATCAGCAACCCCGAGGGCCAGTGTCCCAGCGTTTATTGTTGTTGTTCCTGTGTAGGTGTTGGTCGTGCCAAGTGTCAGGGTGCCACTGCCGGTTTTTGTCAGTCCGCCGCTGGTGGTGGTGCCCAGGCTTACTGTGCCGGCAGTCGCAGTAGTGGTGCTTCCGCCTCCGCTCAGGGAGACAGATAGTGTATCGCCAGGCTGATATCCGATGCCGGCGCTGGTGATCATGAATCCGGTTAGTTCGCCTTCCGTGGGGCTGCCTTCAACTATATCAACAGATGCAATTACGGTTGCGCCAAAGCCGCTTCCGCCGGAGATGGTAACGATTGGGGGTCCGATATAACCGGAGCCGCTGTTGCCTACAGCAATAGCGCTTACGCCCAGATCTATGGGTGCTCGCAGAGATTGATTAATGGTTATCTCTGCGCTATCCGAATCAACAGTAATTCCGCCATCATAGATGGTTGCGGATGTAAGGTCTTCCATGAAGGAGGAGCCGACGGTTGTTGTGGCGGATGCTTTTAATACGCCACCGTCAAAACCGACGCGCTGAGAGCCGGGCTGCGATGCGCCAATTCGGTTTGCAATTAAGGTGCCTCCGGTGATCAGGTTGAGTGAGCTGACTCCACCTGATCCGCCTGCCTTATTCATATCCAGCATCTTTGTTGTATTTCCAAGTGAGGCATCAACAACGCCGGAGTCAAATATATTCAATTCAGCTTCAGTGCCTGCGAAGTCTGTCTGTCCCATCTGGATAGACTCGTTGTTGACAGGTCCATTAACCAGACCTCCGAATACATTCAATAATCCTTTGCCGCTGTCGAAACGGTTGATAATGAGGTGCCCATTGGCGGAGACAGTACCGTCGTATACATCCATAACGCCATTGCCGTAGTGGCCGACTTCGATATATTCGTTGCCGACTAAAGTGCCTCCATCCATATTGTAGTAGGCGTATCCATTGGCGAGAGTTGCAAGACCCATCCAGTGGTTAACCAGCATGTCTCCGCCGCTTTGATAGACAGCGCCTGCTGCATTGTCTGCCAGCCCCAGAACAAGATCATAGGTTGTCATGTCGGCATCGATATAAATTCGGCTGCGGTCGTTGGCTGTCGTTCCAGCCCAGAGGTGATTATTGCCGGATGTCATGGTTGATGTATCGCCGTTTACTCTCAGGGTGCCGCCGACAGAGCCACCGTAAACCTCAATCCGGTTTAAAGCGTTTGATGTGCCCAGCACGAGCTCCCCTTCATAAACGCGGGTGGCTCCGGCATAGGTATTTTTCCCAGGAAGTGTCAGTGTGCCGCTGCCGTATTTGCTAATTGAAATATCATCCGAAAGATCGCGGTCGTAGACCAGGTTTGTGATCGAGGTATCAATTCCAAAGCATGCGGTGTTATTTGCAAAGGTGGTGATGGTGCGGGCATCATCAATCTGATCCTTGTCAAATCCGGTTTCACCATCGCCAGCACGTAGTATCAAGGTGGCTTCTTCGGAAATCGATACCATGGATGCCGTGTCGTAGCCGGGGAGAGCTCCCGGGTTATAGGCCCATAAATTGCCGTTGCTTATGGTTGTTGTGCCGCTGTAGGTGTTGTTGTCGCCAGTCAGGAAAAGAGTGGAGGGACCGGTTTTAATGATTTGTCCATTTCCCGAGATATCGCCGCTGAAGGTTTCGCAGTAACTGCTGACGATTCCAGTGAGAAAAGCCATGCCGTTCAAGGTAACAGGGCCTGCCCATGAGTTTGATGTTGCCGATCCCATGGTGGAGGAAACTGTTGTGTTATCTTCCATAATCAGATGCCAGAGGGGGGCATTCTGAGGATACAGCCTGTAGTAGCTCATCATTGATCCACTTTGCAGGGTCATCGTATTGTTTGTGCCTCCATTTAACTGCGTATCGGATTCAAGCGTAATGGTGCCGCTGACCACATTAATATGTCCTGTGCTGGAGGCTGAATCGGGAGTGATCAGAGTATTCACAAGAGCAATCTGGTTGTTTCCCTTCTTTGTAAGAGAATAGCCGTTCATGTTAAGTGCAGCTCCGTTTTCACGGAAGTCCCAGCGTGATGAGCCGCCGAAGGTGCTGTCTCCGGCGAGGTTTACTTTTCCGAAGGCATGGTATTGTTGGCTGGCATTATTAACAATCACGCCATTGCCGTCGAATCCGGAACCGCTGACAGTAAATGTATCCGTCAAAGAGAGAGTCGATTCGGCCGCACCGCTTATGTCAAGGGTTGTGCCATCGGCAAAGGTTGTTCCCTCTGTGGTTGAACCGAACGCGCTACTCGATAGAGCAACCACGATGCCTTCATTTACAATAGTGGCACCGTCATAGGAGTTGTTGCCGGAGAGGGTCAGTGTGCCGTTACCCTCCTTAGTTAAGGCTCCGGCTCCGCTGATAGCACCCGGCAGTGTGTGGTCTGCGCTGCCGTCAAGCACAAGCAGCCCTTCGTTAATGGCGGTTGGCCCCGTGTATGTATTGGCACCGGCAAGACGAAGTGTTCCGGGGCCCTTCTTTGTCAGCGAGGAGGCAGATGTGTTATCGTTTACATTTGCATTGATTGTCAGCTCGGCAAAGGAGTTATTTTCCAGCAGTAAATTTCCTCCGCCGGTCTGGGCTGTAAGGTATCCATCACCCTCGTTTTCACCAATGGTCAGAGATGCCATATTTTCCGCTATTTGAAGAGCTGTAATCTGGAGCGTTTTATTAGTGGAGCCATTTACGTTCTGCACCACCGCACTGATATCGGTGGCCTGCTCCAGAGTGAATGTTTTATTGGTCCAGGCCCCTTCCAGTGTGATTGCACCCACTGTGCCGGTGGCGGAAATATGTACCGCAGCGCTGAAATCGTCAGGAATAACTGAGTTGGGACCCCGTGCGGCGATATTGGAATCCGTGACGCTGGCGACATAAACGCCTCGTGTGCTGCTGTATGCGGCGGTTGTTCCGTTTACAGTCACATCTACTCCAATCATCCCGTCTGACTGGCCGTTAAGAAAGATCCGGTTGCGGTCAGTTTCTCCCAGATCAGAGCCTGTGAAATTAACGGTGCCGCCATTATAAGTGAGAGAGGAGATTGTAAGAGCTGATGTCTGGCCGGAAGCGGCTGGCTCGCTATTAATAGTGCAGGTTCCTGAGGCAAGAGTGACGGTGCCGATAGTTTCGCTGAAATTCGCTGCTCCTCCATCGTTGGCAAACTTAAGTGTTCCTCCATTCAGAGTGACAGTTCCGGAGTCGCTTAATCGGTCGGTGTTGTTTGCGGAGACGCTGTTAGTTAGTAGCAGAGTTGTGCCAGAGGCAACTGTGATACCGGATGTGGTTTTGATTGAACCGGATGCCCCGGCGATTGCCAGTGTGCCCTCATTTATGGT
The DNA here is from genome assembly GCA_027858965.1 of Kiritimatiellia bacterium. Lineage (GTDB taxonomy): Bacteria > Verrucomicrobiota > Kiritimatiellia > RFP12 > UBA1067 > M55B167. The sequence goes on along the minus strand of JAQIBS010000032.1, from coordinate 3,752 downwards.
TGTAGCTCCTGTATAGGTGTTCACAGCAGAAAGAATCCATCTGCCGCTGCCCTCTTTGATCAGGGTAATATTGCCGCTATCGTTCCTGAGTACTCCGGCAAACTCACCTGTTCCTAATGTAGAACCTTCGAGCGTCAGGTTTTTCGACCCACCGGATACAGTGATAGGGTCGGTGAATTTCAGGGTGCCGGTGCCGGCCATTTCGATAATGGCGTTGCGGTAGATCTGAATGGTACGGTCGGTGGTTTCGCCGGTGCCCAGATATTTCAGGCGTGCGCCATCGCCATTGAGACGAAAGAATGTTCCCTGCCCAAGGTTGCTGGTGGTTGACCCTTTATTGCCGATCTTGTAACACGCGATTGTGCCGGGCGCATTCATAATCGTGTTCTGGTTGTAATCGTTGGTGCCAGCCAGGATGAAAGTGCCGTACTGAGAGCTGTTCCAATATTCAAAGCCGGTGTTGCCGGTGAGCTTTGCATTGATGGTAAGGGTTTTTCCGTTGTACACGTAATTATCCGCATAGTTTTCACCGCCGCCTGTACTGAGGATAATGCTTCCGGGCCCGTTGATAACTGCGTCCTGCTGGCCGATGAGGTTGTTGCTGCCGCCGTTGTTGAATATAGTAACGCTGCCTGCAGCGAGCGTCGTAACACCGTTGAGACCCGATACTGTGAGCTGCTTGATGGTATTGCTGCCTTCGAGTGTCACTTTGGCGGTGGAGCTATTGTTGATGAAGACAGCGCTACCGCTGTTGGCAATGTCGCCGAGGATGTTGATGTTGCCAGAACCTTTAAAGTTAAGGTACTTTGTGCCGCCGCTGGCACCGGAGATATTATTGACGGTCAATGTTTGAGTTGTGTTGTTGTTAACTACATTATAACTGCTACTGTAAGTGTCAGGACCGAGTTGAATGGCTGCATTAATAACCTGACTGGAAGCGGCTGAAGTGGTGAGCTCGAATTGGCCGTCATTTTCCATGATGAGCGTGTCATTGTTGGCAACTGTGCCGAGGGTATAGGCTGCCACATTGGCGGTATCGAATATAAGCCAGCTGATGCTGTACAGACCTGTCAGATCCAGCGTTGTATTGCCGTTGCCATCATTGTTGAAGGTCGCGGTCTGGCCTGTGTCCGATCCCGAATAAGGAGATGCGCTCCAGTTTGCTGAGTTTGTCCACGCCGTATCTGCGGTTCCGTTCCATGTGCCGCTATCGGCCATTATCGTATTCACACCAAAGAGTATGGCGGAGACAATGCTTAAAGATATTCTCGTAAGAGATGACATTTTTTTCATAATAACCTCAATTTCACAAACAAATTCTAACCCAGCATAGCTGGAACCAAAACACTCTGTTGTTGTAACAGGATTTGAAAAATTAACTACTAACACAAAGTTATATATTTTAGATAATCTCAGGAAAATGTCAATCGTGATATCCGATGACGTCAGTTCCGTTGAAGTGTGAACTTTGCTATAACCCTGCACCGATGCTTAATTTCGTGCTGCAGGCTAGGTTGTGGGCCGAGCCCGCATTAAGATCACCTCTCCAGCAGCAGACCCTGATAGGCGGCGGGAATAAGGAGTTTGCCCTTCCAGAATCTGCACACTCCAGGGTGTCCGGTGAGCTTGTACTGATGTTTGAGTTGCGGATTTGTGATATCAGTGATGTCCAGCACATCAACACTCTGCATGTGGCGTGATGTTATGACAAGGGTATTGCCATTAACGGTGGGAACGCCGTGAAGGTAAAGGCCTTTCACTCCGTATGAGGGAAGTTCATCGGCATTGCGTTGATCATTGGATTTGAGTATTTTGTATTTCCCCTGCTTTGTGATAAGCAGGTCGTTACCGTAAGCGCAGGCACCGTCAGTCCAGCTGTATTTCTTTGTTGCGGGGGTGTTGTGGGCTAGTACCGGCTTATCTCCGCTGATGTCATACCAGGCTGGGCCGCTGCGATGCCAGTGCGCCACGAGGTAGCGGCTGTCATAGAGTTTGTCAACAAACTGGTCGCCGTAGAAAAGCCCGACCTGTCCATCTTGCAGTACCATCTTCGGGTTGGATTTATCGCGCAGGTCGATAACGTAGGCGATTGCTCCTCCGCAGTGCATCAGACCGAAGTTTCCCGGTTCAGGAACAACAATCTGCTTAACGCCGAGTCCCTTCATCCTCAACCGGCCGATCTCTGTCAGGCTGTAATCTTTTCCAATCTTATAAATGGCCATACCCTCCTTGTTCTCGGCAGCGTAGAGCAGGTCGCCGCAGAGGTTGATATAGGAGACATCATCCTTACCCTTGTGTGTTGTAAGTGGCTTTATCACTTTGTCTGTCAGTTTCACAGCATGGATTCCGGAGTGACCGCATGAGAGCCAGGCAACGTCGCCCTGCAGATCGATGGAAGAGACCTGCCCCTCCGGACGATAAACCAGGAAGTCAGGATTTGCTTCCTGCTTTTTCGGACGCGGTTTGAGAACGGGAGGGGAGTCCTTTTCTGGTATTACTGGTGAGGACATTCCCGGGGCAGGCACAACATAGAGTCCCGTGTAGATGCCGGCGGCATAGATAACATCCTTGGTCAGAGCAATGCCGGCAATGGGGTCGGCTTGATCCTTGTCTTTAAGCATCGGTAGCTGGGCATGTGCAACGATTGAAGCGTTGTTAGGGTTTTTAACATCCACCACAAAGAGTCCGTTCCAGGTGTCTGCCACAACGCAGTAATTACCCGCAACTCGGGCGCACCACATGTCATTATAGATGCAGTAAACACGAGGAAATTTGACGCGTGAGAGGAGTTTGGGCTGTTTCGGGTTGGAGACATCAAACAGATCGAGTCCATGACCTGCGCCGTTGGCCTCTGTTTTGTTTTTATTGCGCGAGTGGTGGCCGGTTCCCGCATAGCAGATATTTCCGCGCAGGCATCCTCCATCACCGTAACCATCTATCTCAGCTTCGCCGATGATCTCAGGTTTACGCGGGTTTTTCATGTCGGCAATTATCAGCTTTTTAGGATGCCAGTCGCCGATGTAGAGCAGGTTGTCACGTGCCCAGCAGGACTGCGCCTCTCCAGTTTTGAGCATGCTGACATGACGCGGATTATGCAGATCAGAGACATCCACGGTTTCAACGCCGTAGCAGCGGGTGGCAACATAGGCGAGATCGCCGGAGACCCAGATGCCGGTTGCCATTTCGACAGTGTCGTAGTGGCTGATCAGGGCGGGTTTTTTGTCATTGGATATATCGACAATCCAGAGACCATCCTGACGTGAGGTTATAAAGGCGGTGGTTCCCTTTATGACAATCTGCCGGGTGAAGCCAAGGTCAGAAAGTTTACCCATCAGTTTGGGTTTGAGAGGATCTGCAATGTCGAGTACATAGAGCTTGCCCTCACCTATAGCATAGAGCCGGTTCCCGACTACCTCTGCATCCATGCAGGGTCCGACATCATCAACCTTATAGTAGGGGAGGGCCTTTCCGTATTTGGTTTCGTCATGGCTGGCTAAAGCTGTGTTTGTTAAAGCCAGAGTTGTCAGCACTGCACAGGTGAGCTTAATAAATATTCTTTTAGACCCGTCTTCGCCCGCAAGCGGGGCTACGCCGTGGCACGGCAGGATTACCCGTCTCCGCCAAAGGCTACGCCTACCCATTACCCATAATTTATAACTGGACAATATCATGTATCCTCCAGCAACGCAAATCCCATACACATATACTGAAACTCAGTATATCCCTTCCAGAGCACTTGGTGACCGGGAGGC
>JAQIBS010000246.1 GCA_027858965.1 Kiritimatiellia bacterium | reverse complement strand
AGACACAAATAGCACTTATGTGAATTTTTTCAAATCCTTTTGAACTCCATCCCAGTTTTCCACATGTATCGAATCGATCATTTTCGTTGCAGCTATCTCTTTTAGTTGCTTACGAAGTTCATCACTTCAGACAGTCATCCATCCGGATCTACCGCTGATCGCTCAAGAGCGGGCGGCCACCTCTCAAAGAGGCCAGAGACAAATCTGTGCCCAACCATGTCCATTAGTATTGCGTAAACCTGTGGTTCCTCTTGTCAGAGTCCCAACCCCGCGTGGCTCACAGCTCGGTCGAAATGACGAGTCAATACTCTAAGCGAGTTGCGGCGGATTCCAATCAAACCTGAGTGAATCGATCAACCCCGATACTGGTTCACCGCCGCAACTCTTGTTATCCAAATAGCATCTTCACATCGAAATCCTCCTGATTCTTCATCATAAAATAACAAGCCTTGCTGAGTTTGCTGGCCAGCGCCTTAGTCGCAACAATCTTATTCGTTCTTTGCATTTTTCTCTGGTACCATGATTTGGCTTCCGGGCAATATCGTTTCATGAAATTGGCCGCCTCAATGTAAGCCCAGCAGAGATACTTGTTCCCATTCTTGCCGTTGTTTTCGCCCTTCTTTTTCCCGTTCGATATCTTCTTTGATTTTACGCAACGACAATAAGATGTGTAATTGCCTGCTTTAGCAAATCGTGTCAAAGACCCGGTTTCCAGCATTATTGTCAATGCGAGTATCTTGCCTATCCCAGGAGTACTCAACAGCACTTCAAACTCAGGCTTAAGTTTGACCCTTTTCAGGATCACTCCTTCAATGCTGTATATTTGCTCTTTTAAGAACTTAATCATCTTGAGATTAATATTTGCCATCATGCAATTATCTTCAGAGTCAAACATCTTCTTGGAACTTGCGGGACTTAGTTTTCCGATTTCAGCGTTGCTAAGCTTGCCGCCCGTCTCTCTCGAGAACAAACTTCCTAAACTTAACTTGTGCTGCGTTCTCTGCCGCACAAGCAGTAAGCGCCTGCGTAACATATCGCGAACAGGTCTCTCTTTTTTCGGGTAAATGAACGCCTCTGGTAATATCTTTAGGCGGTCTAGTTCCGCGAGGACGAAAGCGTCAGTATCATCATCAGAGCATTTCAGCCCGTCATATTGGTGCACGGCCGCCGGGTTTGCAAGGTGGACGTCATAGCCATTTTCCATGAGCCCATCCACCAACCAGTACCAATTGAATGTCGATTCAACAACAATCCCTGTTTCTTTCAGCTGCTATCACAAAAAACATTTTCCTGTCCTCCATTCTTCTGTCAAAAATTACGGCAGGTCACGCCGTAGTTCGGAGAGCGTAGGAGGAAGCAACAACCTCCGCGAAAGAGCTAAACGACTAATTCAGGAGCCAGACAGGCAGCCAGCACTGGAATTATTTTCATCGTTTTTTTTTCATAGTCTCTTCCTTAATTCTATAAAGTCATCAGTTTAAAATACCTTTAAATAACAGCCTTCATCTTTGAGTTCTCGGGTTAGCGCGTGGATTTGCCTTTCATAATTTCAGCGAGATGCGCCTCCATCCGCTGGACGCGTTCTGGAAACTTATCACACAAATTGATCCGCTCGCCGAGATCACTGGAAAGATCGAACAACAAGCCCGGCGCATCAATGGCGTCGCCCTTCCACATCTCCTTGTACCACTCGGGCTCCGGGGTGATTCCGCCCGGGCGTAAATAGACCCACTGTCCCTGCCGAAGCCCCAGTTTCCCATTGGCAGCGTGATAGACCAACTCGTTGCGACACGGTTCATCCGCACGCAGTGTAGGCAGTATATCCAGACTGTCTTCCGCAACTCCTTCTTCCAGCGGCACGCCGACAATTCCGGCAATCGTGGCAAACAGGTCGGTTAGCGAAAGCATGGCATCGATCCGGCGACCGCCGTTGATCCCGCCGTCCGGCCAGGAAGCGATAAACGGCACCCGGTGCCCACCTTCGAGCAGATCGCGCTTTAAGCCGCGCAACGGCCCGGAAGGATTGTGCTGATGCGATTGGATCCGCTCGCGCATGAACGGAGCCGGGCCATTATCGCTGGAGACAACCAACAGCGTGTTTTCATAAACTCCAGCGACCTTTAATGCCGCCACAACCTGTCCGACCGCATCGTCCGTCTGGACAATATAATCGCCGTAGGGTCCCGCTTTGCTGCTCCCCTGAAACTTTTCCTGCGGAACAATGGGCGAATGCGGCGAGGTGGTGCCGAACATCAGGAAGAACGGTTCGGGAGTTCTGCTTCGTTTCTGAATGGTTTCGACCGCTTTGGATGTAATGGCCGGCATCACGTTATCCAGCCGCCACCCCTTTTCGCCGGGGCCGACGCCGTGAATATACCCGTCCTTCATCAGTTGCTGCTTCATCAAAGCCCGACCGTTCACATCAACCGGGTCACAGGTAAGTCGATCGTTCTCAATGAAGGCATAAGGCGGAAAGTTCGGAACATCGTCTCCAAAATAGTAGTCAAACCCGGCCCCCAGCGGCCCGCCCTTGATGGGCTTGGACCAGTCAAACAGATCGCAGGTCGCCTTGCTGGTTCCTTTTCCGATGACCGAAGCAGGCGGTTTTTCGCCCCCCTTCCACGGCCAGTCCAGGCCGAGGTGCCACTTGCCGACACAGGCCGTGTAATACCCTTTGGTTTTCAGCATCTTCGGCAGCGTGACGCGATCTTTCTCGATGGCGGATTCTTCCCACGGGTTCAAAATCCCAGAACGCAATTTGCCGCGCCAGGCGTAACGCCCTGTCAGCATCGAATATCGGCTGGGGCTGCAGACTGTACTGGGCGCATGCGCATCCGTGGCCCAGACGCCGGCCTTGGCCAGTGCATCCATGTGCGGGGTATGCACCTTGGATTCGGAATTCAGGAATGAAACGTCTCCGTATCCCAGATCGTCGGTGAGGATCAGTACAATATTCGGCTTTTCAAGTGCAGCAGCGCCTGAGCTGGCCAAAAGCAGCACACAAACAATCAATTTCCATACATTCATTTTGTCTCCCTGTAATTCGTTTTCCACTGAGCGCGGCCTGTACCGGCGGTCTCAATCGGGCCGGGCATTGTGTTTTCCGCATTGCGTATCGCGCCGGAAAAGTCGTGATCAACCTTCACCGGTGAACCGTCCGGCATTTCGTACGGAAGCCCGGCCACGGCGGTTTTCCCGAGCCGCGCACTCGTGACAACCGGCCGCACCTGCGCGTCGCGCCAGGCTGAATCAACAGACCAGGTAACCAGCCCTTCCGCATTCACGAGACGGAAGGGCGGCTTCACGTCCGCCAGCACCGCATGGTTCTGATCGAAGATCGGCGGCACAGCTCCGTTCAGGTAGAGGTTGCCCTCCATATCGTACGGCACTGTATTGAGTTCCTCTTGATCCACCCCACCCCAGCCGGGGGTGAAGGTAGGTCCAGCACCAGCGAAAATATTATTGATATAGCGGTCATCGCCCGGGTTGTTGATGTGAATATCAACCAGACGAGTTGAATGCGGCTCGGCATACGGTGTTTGCCGAGTGGTTTTTGCAATCAGCGCGATACCAGCGAAATAGTTATTCACAAACGCTGTGCCCCGCGAAGTGCTCACCACCGAGCGGCGGGACAAAAAGATGTTGTTCGCAACCAGAGTAGGCCCGTGCGTGACCTCAACGTAGAGATCGGTGTTCTGATTGTCGAATCCGATATTGCCTTCAATCACGGCCCCCTGAGCGAGCCAGTCGACCCATATGGCCCGGCACTCGCCCCCTGTGCGGCAGACCGTATTACCACGAATCACCGTATCAATGGCGCCATGCAACTTAATCCCGCCCTGCTCAAGCCCGCCGAATGTGCGACGCACATGAATATCGGAAATAAAGTTATTTTCAAGCAGGCTGAAGGCGCCCCCCATACTGCCGGTGATCCCGCCCGCCTCGCAGTGCGAAATCCGATTACGACGTACGATGTGGCTGCCGACATTTTCCCGGCTCCACGCACCGCTTTCAGAAGCATCCTTCAGAATATCGCGGAAGCCGGCCACATTGCCGAGATACTTGCCCTGATAGGTTGTACCAAGCTGCACGCCGACGGTGATGGAGTGGCTGATTTCGTTATCCTCGATAATCCAGCCCTTGCTCCAGTGCGGTCCGATCAGCCCCATCTGCTGCTGGGTCGGTGCGGACCACGGCGTGGCGGCATGACGCAGGATAAAGCCGCGTACCGTGATATAATTCAAGCCGGTCTGTTCCGGAAAGAAGACGGTCTGGCGCGCATTGATCTCCACGGTTTCCGCATTCGGATCCACGCCTGGGAACTGCGCCCAGATCGTGGTGATTTCGTCAGCGACTTCGCCAAACCAGAGAGGATCATCGGCCGCCGGTTTCAGGACATCCTCCAACGAGGCCGCCTCACCGCGCCAGACCCCGTTCAAATAGACTGAACCGGTATGGTGAACACGCTCGCGGGGACGAAACCAGTGCCCTTCGAGCACATCGCTGTAGGGATTAAACTCGCCGAAAAAGCTGTTCGGCAGCGTGACCTTCCAGGTGTCGTTCTCCACCTTTTTCCAGCCCGTGACGGGTTCGGAACCGGTGATGACCACTTTTTCGCCGGGTGCGGTCTGATAGACAATCCGCTGTTCGGCGGATGTTCCCCCGCGCGGCGGATTAACCCGCTCGCGGTAGATTCCCTCGTGAACCGTGATCATATCGCCGGGCTGTGCGATGCGCGCGGCGGCTGATATCGTCTTGAAGGGTTTTGATTTGGAACCCTTGTATGAATCAAGGCCGTTTAGGGACACATGGTATTCCGCTGCTTGTATGGAGAAGGCAGTTAGAAAGATGCCAATTGCTGTTTTAAATGTTGTGATCATGTTATTTCTCCTTTGTAATGCTATAAACATCATCACCGCCCAGTGCCACGACGTTTTATGCATAGTGCGGACTGAATCATGGCGGCGACCTGGTCCGCCAACACCTTCGAACCTTCTGGTTTGAAGTGAACATTTCTCCGTCTCTGTAGCGTTTTCAATTTCGGTAACGCCAAGCTGTATAGATCATTCACCTCAATGTTGTTAGTCTGCATGATTTTCAAGGCGGCGGCATTATATTTAGGTGCATCTTCCGGCAGGCGACAGGGCTTCACCCCTTTGGGATAAGGCGTGGTCGTCGCAAAGATCAGTTTGGCATTGGTCGCCTTGAGCTGCTTAACGAGCACCTTCAGGTTTGCGGTATAGGTTGCCAAATCGGCCTGTTGTGGATCGTTCGGGTTATTTGAATTCTCCCCGGTCTCGGTCACGTGTTTCAGGTCGTGCAGTCCCCAGTTGAAATGGATCACATCCCATTTAGTATCGCCCAGCCATTCCTGCAGTGTTGCAAGCCCCAGCGTGGTTCCCGCCGCATTGCCCGGATTATGAATCACATTGGCTTTGCCCTTCAACTGAGCGCGAACCATCTCGGTATAACCGATGGAGATTGAATCTCCGATGATCAGTACATTCGGCAGGTTGGGATCCATTTTCACCTGATCCTTTTTGCGGTGCTTCTTCGTCAGCTCTGGAGAACCCGTTTCTGGAATATACTGTTGGGCAAACCCAGTTAGTGCCCCCAGCATCACTACCGCAACCAGAGCCGCCATAAAACTGCGTCGCTTATATAAATCACTCATATTCATTCCTCATTATCGTAGTTTGTATACAAAGGCATTCGTTTTAGAGTAGCCAGAGGCTTGAGCAGGCGCCCGCCGAACTCCCTGCGGCCGCAATGCATTCCTTATCGATATTCCACTCATCCGCTCAGCTGCGATACCCTGAAATGCCGTCACGATCAGGGCTGTTGCAATAATTATAATTTTCATAAGATTCCCCACAACGCGCTATTTTTTTCCCTTGGAGTTTTTTGCGCGTCTGTTCGGATTCGATCGCAGCACTTTGGCCAGGCGTTCGGCGATTTCCGGGTATTGATCAATCACATTATTGGATTCGCCAATATCCTCTTTGAGGTTGTAGAGCGTCGGCCCCGTGAATTTTCGGGCGGTGGCCTTGACCTTGAACAACTCCCGGGAATGGTATTTCCAATCTCCGCTGCGGACGGCGGTTTGGTTGTAGAAGAAAACTTCGTGCGGCGTTTTCGCCCCAGCCTTGGCCGTCATCAGGTCGATGATGTTTTTGCCGTCGAGCGGTTGCACGGTCGGGATTGCCGCGCCGGTGATCTGCGCAAAGGTGGGCAGCAGGTCCATGGAAAGCGCCATTTCGCTGCAAACCGATCCGGAGGGAATTTTTCCCGGCCATTTCATTACGCAAGGCACACGCTGTCCGCCCTCGAAGGTCGTCATTTTACCTTCAAACAATGGCAGAGCGCTCCCCCCATCTTCACCCTTGACCAACCACGGCCCGTTGTCCGACGTGACGATTACCAGGGTGTTGTCTTCAATTCCGATTTCCTTGAGGTGGTTTAGAATGCGTCCGGCGTTATAATCGATTTCTTCAATGACATCGCCATAGAGACCGCGCTCGCTTTTGCCTTTAAAGTCGGGCGAGGCAAAGAGCGGCGTGTGCGGCATGGAGTTGGCCAGATAGAGGAAAAAGGGCTTCTCCTCTTTCACGCTTTCGGAAATAAAGGCGATCCCCTCGTCGGCATACCGTTTGGTGATGGTGGACTGATCGGCCGGAAACTCGATGCATTCTTCGTTGCGCATCAGCGGCACTTTGTCTTTCAAGGAGCGCGGATTTCCTTTGCCCAGTTTCCCGGCAAAAGCCTTTTCCAAGGTTTGGAAACTTTGCCCTTCAAGGAACAGGCAGTCGTCCGCATATTTCATGCTTTTGGCCGGATACATGTCGTTGCTGTAGGGAATGCCGTAATACGAATCGAAGCCCTGATTGGTGGGGAGGAATTCGGATTCATCGCCCAGATGCCATTTTCCGACAGCCATGGTGTTGTAGCCGGCGGTCTTGAGCATTTCGGCAATCGTCACTTGCTTTGGATCCAACCCGTTATGGCCGCGGTTCGGGAAAAACACACCGGGCACGCCGACCCGGTTCGGGTAGCAGCCGGTCATCAGCGCGGCGCGCGATGCGGAGCAAACCGGCGACGCCACCATGAAACTGGTGAACTTCATCCCCTCCGCAGCCATTCGGTCGATATGCGGCGTCTTGATATTCGGCGACCCGAAGCAACCCAAATCCTGATAGCCCTGATCATCGTTAAAGATCACGATAATGTTTGGTTTTTCATTCGCGGCCCCGACGATTCCACTCATCATGAGGCTTGAAGCCAATAGCCATTTTGCTGCTTTTTTCATATGCATGTTATTTCCTTTTTTTCTTCTTACCTTTAACCAGCGATTTTTCCGTTGCGATCGGGTCGGCATCGCCCAGCTCCGCCAGTTTGGCGTGCAGTTGTTTTTTCAACTCTTCGGCCTCAACGCGATATTCAGAGTTGTTGATCTCGTTCTTCAGCTCATAGGGGGTCTTTTTTAAGGTTGTAGAGTTCCTGCCGATACGGCGCGCACATCGCCACCGAACAATAGATGCGGTCGAACCGCATACCCTCGGAGGCCAGCTTGTCTATGTTCGGCGTTTTGCAGTCCACGCCACCGTATGCCCCCCACGTATCGCGGCGCATGGCTGACAAGGTGCGAAAACACAGGAATATGGACATATTTCAAGTTTCCGCAACGAAGTCAGGCGTGATGCAGTAGCCACTAAAATGTGAAGTTATTTCCGCGTGGGCCCTTAGTTCGCTGGTTTAGTGGCCAGCACATTCACCACATCCCTGGCCCGGGATGCGGGAGTTACATTCAGTTCCACCAACTCGCCATCCTTTACTCGTCCTTGAATCACGGTGTTATACGGCGCATGCAGCTTAAACTCCGCATTCCAGTCTTTCGGCCACGCAGGTGCGATAAATATCTTTTCCCCATCGGTCTGCAGAATCATAGCTTGAAAAGCTTTCATCAATACCCCGCCGTGGCACTGGTCGGGTGTCCAGTCAAAATTGGGGCCCCAGAAGGCCGGGAAACGGGATCCTTCATCCTTGGTGGAGGCACGGCCGACGACATATTCCCGTGCCTGTTCGGCAAGGCCGAGGTAGGCCATCATGATATCATCCTGTCGCCAACCCAGGAATCCTTTCCGGCGCCTGTGATTTAGCGCATCAATCCCGAGTTGGGCATTTGGTTTATCAAATGAGCAGAGACGGAAAGGAAAGACTCCGTACAGCTGGGGCTCTTCTGAATTCTTCCGCATGTCGTATTTTTCTGCTGGAACCAGCATTTTGACGCCGTTGACTTCGTGTACCGGCAGAGCCGGGATCTTCGCCTTAACCTCCGTCCAATACGCACGCATTTTCGGATCCGTCAGGGTTTCGGGCAGTCCAAGCAGGCGATCTGTTACGGCATGCAGTCCGGCGACTTCCGGCATTGGATTGGTGCACTCCCACCAGGTCTCAAGCGCCTGGGACGGGTGCATGATCAGTTTTCCATCGGGTCCGCTCTTGTATTGCAGATCAAAAAAGGTCAGCACCTCATGGGCGAACGGGATGATCGTTTCCTCAAGAAACTTTTCGTCCTGAGTGTGTTCGTAGCGGTCAAGCATCATGTAGATTGCTTCCAGACCGGATACCCATTCCCATTTATGATAGCGGCTTTCCTGAAGTTTACACGTTCGCTCTGAAAACGGTGTCTTGCCGTAATCCGAGGCGCGGTGATTCCCGTAAAAATGCATGGTTTCGGGAATATAGAGTCCCTCATGCCCCGTATGAATTTTCGTACGATACTTGTGGTATTCAAGGAGATCCTGACAATACATCTTGTAAAGGGCATCGGTCATCTCAAAGTCACCAGAAGTACACATGCTCAAGTACGGCATACGCGTGTTCTGCCACCAGTAACCCGGTCCCCACTTGCGGAAATCAGGATTTCCGGGATCTTGCCGGGGCTCATCTTTATCCCCAACAGTAAAAATGGATCCATTGAATTTGATTGGATAAGCTCCTCTCGCGGCGCATGCGTTAATATAGCGCTGCAGAGCATATGCGCGGCTCACGACATAGCTTTCCTCCAAAGCTTTCTTTGGGGCCGGCCCGGCGATCCGCGCCCCATTCCGATACAGAGCCACCCTCCCTGCCTGGGAATCCACGACTACCGCAACGTGGTTCCATTCCCCCGGTATCAAGCAGTCCGGTACCATGAGATGTTTCTCCCCCACGATCAGTCGCAGGCTGTTGCCGGGGTGCGTATCCAACAGCAGGCCATCGTTGCTTCCCGGCATGGTCTTATCAAGAATCCGTACACTGCCCGCATTGGCATCCGGCCGAATCCAAACCTCTGCCGTCATTGCCGTACCCTCAGTCCACTTCGCCGATCCTGGCAGTTCTGTATGCAGCTTCGGCGTCGCAGAAAACAGAACCTCCTCCGGGTTTATTGCGGACAACTTGTTCTGGTGTTGCGCAAGTTTGAGAATATCGGATTCACTCAGCACCGTACTAAACAAGGATACACGCCCCATGCTACCAGCAAACCGGCTTCCTCCACTCGAGTCGATCCCGAAGCGGAAATTGAGGCTGTTCGACGGAATAATGCTCTTTTCCGCAATCTTCACTGCCCCGGGAGTTGCATGGATCCAGCTTCGTTGCCAAAACGCTTTCCACCACGCCTCGTGTGCTGTACGGCGCTGGTCAAAATCCGTGCCTTCGGTTTCGGCAATTGTTTGAACCATTGCCTCCTTCCATTCATCCGCAGTCGCTGGATGTTGAGCCAGAACGTGGATGTCAAAACGGTGCGTGGGGGAGCTAGGCGAACGCAAATGTGTATCGTCAATCCGCTGCGCATTCATTGCTTTTATGACCGCTCCGAATGTGCGGTGCAGCAAAGGATCCTGCCGTTTAAACTCAGCCAACCCTTGTTGTTTTGCCAACCGGGCTGGTTTGTCAGAATAACTGTTTCGATGATACCAGCCAATCTGACCCTCCTGGTTCTTAAGAACTGAATCCGCGTCTTTATTTTTTCGCCAGAGCTCGATCGACGCAGTCGCTGTGGTCGGTTTTGTTCCGCTTATTTCAGCATGAATCACCGGATGATTCGCATCAACCCAGAGGCGAAGTTCGGTGTCTCCACAACGCGCTTTCAAACTACCATCCTCCAAACTCAATGTTTGCAGAAAGTCCTCTGTGGAGGGCGTTGGCTCAAGCGTGACCCGAACTCTTCCCAGTTTCAACAACTCCCCGTCACCACCCCAGGAGTCGGTTCTGGAGATATAAAAAAGCAGGTCTCCGCCGGGTTCAATCCAGGCATTCAGCCCCGTAGACCCGTTACCCAACGGCATGGATCCGCTTTGATATTCGCTGGGACTCGACCAGACCACATTATAGTCACAAACTTCAGTTGCTCCCACACCATGTGCCGAGCAGGAAGCAAGCGCCGCACACATCAAAGATCTTACGCGTTGTTTTTTTAATAACCTCATACCTTTTCCTTTTTTCATATTCCCTCAAATCAGTTTCACTTGTTCAGATTCTGTTGCGGCGTCTTTGTCTTTTGCTTCCCTTTGGCTGCGACAGAAGCGGGGCGCGCATTCTTGTAGGTATCAAGGACCTCTTGAAAGATTGCGCGAGCTTCTTGAGCTTCCGGAGAGAGCTCCTTGAGGGGCTGCTTCTCCAGGACATCGTTGCTGATGTCGTAAAATTTCCCTGTGCGGTAGAGTTTGTAGCGTTGGTTCCTGCGTCGGTCATGAGTCTTTTCCCCCCGGCTACCTTGCGACCACCCATGATCGAGATGACCGGATTATCTGTTCCGTTGTCGCCGATAAAAAGGATCAGTGTGTTGTCGCGCACCCCAAGGGCATCAAGCTTCGCTGCGATTCTGCCTACAATCTTATCCATATAGGTGACCATGTCGCCAAAGTACTTCGCCGGAGCACTCGACTTTCCGCTCTTCCAGAGGTTAATGTCCGTGATATCATTTTTGGCTTCCGGCCCGTCTGTCACTAATCTTCAAAACGTTTTCTCGCAACCGAAACCCCTTGGGTACTGTGTTTGATCTTTAAAACAGATGAGATGTCAAATTTATGGGTCTTCCGCTGAATCTGTGGGTAAATAATGCTAAATAATGCTTAAAACACCGGGCATAAACCTCTATTATGTTGTAAACCAAAACGACACTTTAGAGAGAGACACCCGGT
>JAQIBS010000112.1 GCA_027858965.1 Kiritimatiellia bacterium | reverse complement strand
GGGGGCTTGGCTAAGCGGCGGTGTGACTGCGCCCACCCGTAGGGCGGCGACCTCTAAACAAAACGAAGCCTGCGCCGTTGTCCCCCGGATGGGTTTTCCCCTTGGTGGAATTCCTTTTTTGAAAGGGGCGCCTCGGAAAGGGGTGTCCAGAGGGGAAAAACAAGGCGGGGAAAACGGTGTGAGGCGCAGTCGCCCGCCGCGCCTGGAGCGAGGCCGCATAGCGGTCGAGCGTCTGAGTGAGAACCGCGTAGCGGGGCGAACACTGCTAACCGTCTGCGTCCGCCGTAGCCCGGAGGGCGAAGGAGGAAGGACCTGGCGCGGTGTGTGCGCAGCCCGACGAAGCTCGTAGAGCGGAGGAGGACGCAGACAGCGTGACAGGTCCGAGGATAGATGGAGGCGTTGGCGACCGGCCTGCAAGGAGCGGAGCGACGATCAAGCAGGCCGGGTGACAACGCCGGAGGCGGTAAGAATTACGCTAACGTTAATAAAAAATAATGCCATTGGATAACTTTACCTTGTACCCGCTTTGCGATGCTATGAGCATTATAACATTCTCAAGTGATGCGCTATTGACCTTTATTGAAACTGAATGCCCAATATCGTGTATTGATTTTACTGAAGAATCAAAAGGGTCAGAAGAGTGTACCTCTATTTGCTGAGGTTGCACCACATAACTAACGCCACTCGGATAACCACACTCTTTAACTATATGCTTGTTTAATATATTCATTGCTTCAGTTAAATCCGAAGCTTGTATTTCAATATATTTTAGTTCTGTCGTACGCAAAAAAGATAATATGGTTTTGTCCTTTATGGATAACCCATTTTCCAAAATATGCGGTTTTTCTTTAACAACTGAACAGCCAAATAATAATGCAAAACCGCATAAAATAAATAAAAAGTATTGTTTCACAAACACCCCTTGTCAACTGAATGTGAAGTTGTAGAAACCTTGGTTTTTGGCGTTATATCTTTATCGATTGTTGTATCTTTACTACCTCCACATGCAGTGCAAACACATTGGCCAACAGAACGAATCTCAACGCGTTGCGCATAATCAATATATTGACGTTTGCACGAAGATTTGCAGGATTTATCTTCTTCTTCTCTATACCGTTTATAATAAATTGCAGTAAAAGAGGTAGAATAACGTCCACTGCCAAGCCCCAATGCATTCACTGCATCTCCTGCAAATGTTGAACATAAATTTTGAGGTACAGAAGGTGCCATTTCAACGCATCTACTGCAATATGTTTTTTGGTGATTAGCCTTTGTTCCACCCCCAACATCTCGCCATTCTATACAATGCGGGACATGTCCATGATGAATAAACCCAATCCTTTTCCAGTTTGTCTCTTTTAATCCCAAAGGATCAACTTTATTCACCCCATCATTCCCAACAAACCCGAACTCGTTCAACCCGCCCTTAATACCAATGGGGTCTCTGGAGAGCCAACGCCCCAAGATCGGATCATAGTAGCGACGCTGGTACACAACAAGTCCAGTTTCAGGATCAAAGGGTTTGGTGCTAAAGCGATGCGTGAAATCGTCCTTCATCGAACCAGATTGAGTGGTCATCTCTCCGAAGGCATTGTATTCATAATGAGCTTTGACTGCTCCGGTGTTATCGACGTATGCGGTTAAGTTGCCGTTAGCATCTGAAAGGGTTAAATATGTTGAAGAGGTTGAAGGTGTTGAAATGGTTGTGGACAACAAACCACCGACACCACCAGCACCCTGGAAGGTGCCGCTGAGATCCAATCCCCAAGTATACAAGGATGAATTATGAGGGATGAAGGATGAAGTGTTGGTGGAGACCAGTTCAGCGATGATATTCCAATCGTCCCAGATGTATTTAGTGATCAGGGAGCTATCGGGGTTGGGGGTTAGGGTTGTCTTGGAGATGCGCCTTGATTGATAATCATAGGCATATTCACAGAGAACTCGGCTGGTTAGGTTGGATGCGCTGATGAGGCGGTTTTCGCCATCCCAAGTATAGAACCATGAACCGCTGAAGGTCATGTTACCGTCGTCATCATGAGAGGGCGAATAGGGAATTGAAAATTGAGAATTAAGAATTGAGGAATACTGATTTAACTGATTGGCTGTATAGGTGTTGGTGACTGACAACAGACCACTGCCGACTGTAGACTGTTCTCGGTTTCCGATTGGATCATATTTGTAATTATAGTTATCGTCACCCATAGCTGCACCTGTAACTTCACTGTGAATATTGTAGGTGAAATCGTTGGTGATTGTCGAGGCGTTAAAATAGTCACGGCGGGTTGTTCGGCGACCAAGTTGGTCGTTGATGTAATCGAATGATGAAATTACAGAGTTGTTCCACGCGTTAGTAATCGAGGTGATTAAGTTGCGGTCAGATTCGTAGGAACGTGTAACGGTTAAATTGGTTAAAGATGTTGAAGGGATTGAAACGGTGTAGCCGCTGATGAGATCAGTTCCGTCGAGATAACTGTATGTGAATTGATTGGAAACCACAGAGTGCACAGAGAGCACGGAGGAGAAGCGGTTATAAGAATCGTATCCGTAAAGAATTTTTTGGACGGGATTAACAGGATCGACAGGATTGAAGAGAGAGTAGCCGATGCCTTGACCAAAGGTGTCCTGCTTACGGTCGATGATGTAGCCATCCTGGTTTTCATAGTCAAGCGTGAGATCATCATAATGGAAGGTGCTGGTTGATGCAGAGCTGGAAGCTGAAAGCATGCGTCCAAGTCGGTCATGAGTGTAGGTTACAGCCGGGGTTGAGTCGTTGTAATCTACATTCGTGAGCTGACCGAGATCTCCATAACTGTAAGTGGTAGTGATGCCTCTTGCCCATGTGCGGGTTTGGAGTTTGCCTGTATCCGTGTAGGTATAGCTCGTTCCATTACCATCGGCATATACTTTGTTGGTTAGTAGACCGGTTGTCTCGTTGTGTTTCCACTGAGTTATATCCAACGCAGGAATATTGCAATCACTTAGATTTTCGCCCGATGCTGCAAGGGTATTAAGATTCACATTGGCGTAGGTGTTGCTGCGGGTTGTGGCCATGGCTACTTTCCGTCCCGCTGCATCTAATTGATAAGCTACCGGATATGATGTTCCCCAAGTTGCAATAGCTTGCCCCTGCGTGTTGTAGGCTGTATGACTGACCTGCCCAAGGGCGTTACTGACCATGGTGCGCTGCCCCAAACCATTATAGAAGAAGCTGGTGCGATTGGTTGCAGCATTTTCGATGTACTCGACCTGCCCCAGATCATTATAGGCTGTGATCATTGTGTTAGAGCGACCGTCAGTTGCGGAGACCTGCCGGGAATAGCCATCATACGTCAAGCTGTTGGTGATGGCTGTTGAAAAGATATTCTGCACCGGATAACCACTGATGGATTTCTGTATGCTGTCCTGTTTGGATGTTGGCGTGTCAAACACCTGCCATGTGGTAGCGTTTGCCGAATCGGTATAAGTGGAACTGCGAGTGATGTTGCCGAGCCAGTCCTCGCTTTCGCTCTGTGCCGTTAATATCGCACCGTTGTATGTGTCCACACCAAGGCCGGTCATGCGGACGCGGCTGACCGATGCGGTAATGGTGCTGGTTGAATTGGTCTGAAAATATACGGCTGATGAAGACACCTTCCACAAGTCGTTTGAGATTTCCTGATAGTATGTGCTGCTGGTTGTGATTTGATCAGGGCCGCTGTAATCAATATTTCCATTTGCATTCACATCAACAATAGTCTCTATCACCTCTCCCAGTGCATTATAAACATAGAGCGTATCAGGAGAACCGGTGCGGCTGGTTTTTACCACTCTGCCGGTAGCACTATCATATACATTCGAAGTTGTCCCTAACGGCGTGGTTGTTGCGACAATCCGCCCTGGAAAATCCTGTGTAGTGGCGGATTGCGTGATCCATTCCCCGTCATCATAACGCACATATGAGCTTCTGACCTCGCAGCCGTCAGGCTGGTATTGTGTTTCGGTCTTTGTCTCAACGGAGTGCGATATGCCTGAGACGGAGTCTGTCCAGTTTTTTGTGGTGAAGCTTGCGCCTCCAGCGATAGTTGTGGATGTGGTGGTGATTCCCGCTCGGCTTGTCATGGTTATGTTGGTGGCACCATTCTGGCTTGTGATGTTGGTGGTGGCAATGCCTAAATGATCGGTGGTGACGCTGAAGTTGCCGGTTCCGAAGGGATAGGCGGTAGTGGTGGTCTGTTCCGCATAACCGTTATTATAGTTGAAGTTAGCGTCGGTCACAAAACGGATACTCTGTATCTCGCGTCCAATGCCATCGGTTTTGGTATAGAGGCCAGGACAGTTTCCGTCGGTGCCGGGGAGCTGACCCTGTGAGAGGTAGACCACTTCGGAGTCGGTGGGGTAGCTGGGCCACTCGTTGTAGGCGGTGACGGTGCCGTCGCGGGCGATGCTCTTTTCGATGTGACAGCAGTTCCATATGTTGCTGTTGAAGGTTCCATCGGAAAATTCGGTCAGGATGAGGCGGTTTTCGCTGTTATAAAAATATGCTTCGGATGAGAGCGGGATGGCGGCGCTCTGTTCTCCGGTGTGGAGATAGGTTTCACGCGTGAGGGTGTGTCCGTAGTTGGTATCGATGATTTCTACTTCGAAGGTGCTTTTTCGGGCGATGCCTTCAGGGCTGGCGGTGGTGCCGCTGTAGGTGGTGATGATCAGTTCACTGTTGACTTGATCAAGGTCGTATTTCCAGGTGGTCAGGGTGCCGTCGGGGTTCTGCTGACTGAGCGGGCGGCCACGCATGATAAGCTCGGCGACGGAGTCGTCATCGGGGATGGAGACGGTGATGGTTCTCTGATTGGCGGCATCGTTGACTGCGGCGTTCTGGCTTGCGGCGCGGATGGCGGTGTGTGTGAGCTGCGAATACTCTTCACCATCCTCACGACTGTAGATGTGCCACTCGCGGGATATGAGAGTGGAACTGCCGTTGGCAACTGTATATTTTTCAGTTTTGCGCGGTTTTCCGGAGTCGCGGGAGTTCTGGGTGTCGCCCATGCCTTCTATGGGGGTGTAGGAATGGGTTTCAGCGGTGCAGGTGAGGAGGTTTTCGAGTTCCTGGATTGTGTCGATGTCGTCGCTGTTCTCCATGGCGGCGGCGTGGGCGGAGCCGTTTAGCGGCCCGGCGGTAAGCAGAGTGCGTCCGCGGTCATCGCAGAAGTGGTACTCCCAGGGAGTGTTGTCGCCGTAACGCAACTTGAGTCTTCCATGAAGGCTGCTGTTCTGGTTGTCGGTCCAGTAGAGGGAGTCGGTTGCCAGGTAACGGCTGTTGTATCCATCCCATGTTCCCTGCCAGGTGATGCGGGTTATGGCGCTGTTCTCCATGCCCAGGACGCTTCGCTCGATCACGGTTGATGCCAGTATTTTTCCGGTGCTGTCTTTCAGAGTGGTGGTTTCGGAGCGCCAGCCCTGGCTTTCAAGGTCACCGGAGATGATCAGGGTTTGCGTGAAGTTTCTGAGGTTGTCAGTTTTGGTCCATTCGCCGTTCTGCGGGTCATAGGTGTGGGTTTCGGAGAGTTCAGCCAAAATAAGGGTGCTCTCAGGAAGGCTTTTACTCTTGATGATGTTGACCACATTAGGGTTGCCGCTAGGGTTGGTGATCTCCCACATATGATCGTAAGCGCTATTGGAGTTATAGAGTTTGATACGCACGCCTCCGGTTATGTTTTCGATTGTCCGGAGTAGTGGATTTCCATCAGGTGCCAAGCTGATGATGGAGGTCAGGCCGTTTTCGGTTTCGACAACGACATCGGGGCCTTTGAGGATATTGAAGATGTTGGTGGTTATAGTTTCGGGAGTTTCGAATGCGAACCAGAGGTAGCCGGATACCTGGTCGTAACCGGGCTCTCCGAGTTTGATCCGGAATTTGAGTGAGCCCTGTTGCGGACCGTCGTCGTCGCAGTCGCAGTCGTCGCAGGGCTCGTCCTCATATCCATAGTCATAATGATACGGTTCGCAGTGATGCCAGATGCATTTGCCGAAAACAGTCACATCCACATGTATGTCATCGGAGCATTCGCACTCTTGTCCGCAGTTGTATGCAGGGGCAACGAGGGTCATGACTCCAAAGGTCCGGGTTTCCTCTTCGTCGAGAGATGCGCCGTTAACAAAGAGTTCAACAAAGTTGCTGTCAACGCCGAGGGATATTTCCACCTGATCGGTCAGGGTATCGGTTGCCTCCGCGTTGTTGCGCCAGGTGCGGCGTGTAGCGGCAGAGGTGAGAGGATAGGGCTGAGATAGCTCACCGAAGGGTTTTCCTACGGTGATTCCGTTATTGAATTTCACAACGGGGTTGTAAAGCAGGACGTTGACTGATGAATTACCGGAAGATGCGGGCAGTTCTCCTTCAGCAGGTTTGAGTGCTGTTATATGGCCGGTTAGATTATCGCAGAACACAGGAAAAATCTTTGAGTCGTCGTAAGGCGGGAGTGATATCTGATCCCATAGGGCAGTGCTGACGGTGGACTCATTGTGTGGCATGGAGTTGTTGATGGAGAAGGGTAGGGCCGTTGCCTCCGCCTGTGAGAGTATCGATGTCGCATATTTTTTATTGTCGCTGGTCACAATTTTTACATCTCCGGCCTCTGTGAAGGTGAGCTCGGGAGTCCAGCGGATCAGGTAGAGAGGTTTGGGGCAATAGACAAAGCCGTTTGTGCGGGATGGATCAAGGGTAAAGGTTAGTGAGCTGACAAGGTTAGTGCCCAGCTCCAGCCAAAGGCTGTCGGAGGCAGGAGAGGTGGTTATGGTCTGTGCCAGATTGGTGGGGTTACCGGCTTTCCAAGCGAGCGAGAGTCCACCAAGAGACCAGGGGGCTCCCGCATTTTTATCGGATGAGATGAAAAACTGCTGCCACGGGGATGTACGGGATATTTGCAGTGTACGGGTCAGGATGTTGGTGAGGCCGTCCGGCAGCTGCATGGAAAATGCGGGGCTGATCTGCCACACATCGTAACCTGTGGAGGTGACTCCGTTGGTTAGCGCAAATCCGGGAGGCGGTATGGCGGCGGGGTCGGTCGCCGTCAGCAGGTTGATTATATTGGCGACCCCGTCGGAGTTGTAGTCGCCAGAGGCGTTATCGGTAGCGCCGGTCGATCCTAGCCATGTATTCTCCCAGCTGTCGAGAAGTCCGTCAGCGTCATCATCAGCGGTGTTGGCAATAAGAGCCTGTCCTGGTGCTTCTGCGCCATCGGGGATGCCATCGCCATCGCTGTCAGGGTTGTTTGGATTTGTTCCTTCTGTAATTTCCACATCATCGCTGAGTCCGTCATAATCACTATCGCTGTTATGCGCGTCGGTATGGAGGGTGTACAGTTCGGAGGCGTTTGAGATGCCGTCCCCGTCCGCATCCTCTTCGGTCAATATACCGAATCCAGTGAACTTGAGCTCAAACTGTCGGGGCGTGGTATTTGAAGATGTGAAGGTTAATTGTTCATACCCCGGATAGTTACCCTGGAGTCCGAGCACGCACGTTTCCAGAGCGATTGAGTTAACGGTGTTTGAGTTCAGATTATAGCGGTAGGCGATGTCCTGTCCAACACTCTGGTTCCAGCGGCTGTCGAAGAATTCGGCCTGGAAACTGACTTCGTTGGAGCTATTACGCCCGGCGTAGACGGAGTCAAATGAAATAACAAGTGAGGTTGGTGATGTCTGGGTCCAGACCTTTGATGAATGATCAGGGATAATGGATATCGGGATATTCAGGACTGAAGCCAGCGATTTCGCCTCTGAGGTAGGCAACAGGCCGTTGGTTCCGCCGATGGCTGGTCCACCAACGATGGCATTCAGGCCAATGATGCCCGAGGATGAAATAAAAACATCGTGAACTTGGGAGGTTCCGGCGAAAATATCAAATTCGGGCATTTGCGCATGGGGCAGCCATATGACATCGTCGCTCAGTGCCCAGTTGGTCCAGGCGGTGACAATATGGCTATCTGATCCAAATTCCACAAAGTCAATATTGTTGGTCTTTATGGATGTAAGCGCATACCCGCTAATCATTTGTGATTGATTTAATTCAGGTGTTTCTTCCGACATTGCAGTCCCTTCAAGATCTATTCCGGTGAAGGCTGAGGAAGTCATTCCGATGGAAGAGAGCGTTGAACACACCAGAGACTGATCGCCCAGAGTTTCGGGCTTTGTGCCTGCTATCAGGACTGTTAGTATCAATGCGGATAGTATCGTAAACTGCGCATGCCAGCGGAAAGATCTGAATCTCAGCCACAGCTCATTCGCCAAACGAAAGAATCCGGGGGCTAGAAATACGCATGTGGTAAGTATTGTCATTGAACATACTGTAAAGATCAACCACTTCTGAGGCATATTAAGAACCTTTAATCTTTTGAGGTTTAGCGTATTATCACGGTTGCGCCATACGGTTTGAAGGAGCTTATTATGGATGGCGAATCTTCATCATCACAACCCCTGGCCGTTACCCTGAGCATATTCCATGTGTCCGGCCTGAGGTAATCGGGAATTCCGTTGGATAAATCAAGCTCATCAAAGGTTATAGGGGTGGGGCCGTCTTTGAATACAATGGATTTCGGCTCGCCAGAGGTTGATACCACAATCGTGACTGTTAACGTTTTGTCACCGGCAATGGATGAGGTGGGTGCGGCTATATAACGCTCTTTGAGTCCATGGGGACGGATCTCCCAGTTTCCGTTATAAGCGAAGATCACGGATGTTTCCTCCGCCTCAAGGATCTGATTAGTTCGGATTGTGTCGGAACCGAAAGCGGACTGAAAATTGTTACTGGCCGTGGCGTAACCTGTCATTGAAAGGGTAAAGACTCTTAAATTTTCCGCCTGCCAGTTCTCAGTCAGATCTTCATTGATAGTTCGCTCATTATCATCTGCGGTGTTATCTTCAAGCAGAGGGATATTAATTGTTACAGCCTGCGCAGTTATAATAAACAGTGTAGCGTAAACTAACACATAAACAAAATCTAGTTGCATAAAAACCTCTAAAAGCTCTAAAATAAGGTAATTAGTTAAGACTCGTAATATATTTCAAATTTAGTAATAATGCAATACAAATGTTTCTGAAACAGGACCTTTTCGATTGAATTTTAATGTTACGGGTGATAAATTATCGTCATGAAATCTTACGATATAATAGTTTTGACAGCAGCCAATGAAGCCCAGGCCGGTGGGTACCGCGAGCAGCTCGCCTGGAGAAGAGAGAATGGGCTGATTGCCTCTGATACGCAGTGTATTGTGATTACCGATCCCGGTGGACGTCGAGTAGGCTCTCTGGGTGCAACATTTAATGTTCTGGCAGAACTTGCATCCAGTTTGAAGCCCGCTATAGACGGCGGGGCGGCATCGCTGGAGGAGCTGTTTAAAGGGCGTAGAATTCTGATATGTCACTCGGGTGGTGACAGCCGTCGTACCCCGGCTTACACGGCGCAGGGCAAGGTTTTCACTCCGGTTCCGGCAACAGCTGAGAACGGGGTGCCTCTGGCATTGTTTGATTTGATTTTGAAAACACTTTCTGAGTTGCCGGCACCGGAAGATGGTCATGTTTTAGTTACCTCCGGTGATGTGCTGCTGACATTTGATCACGGGTCGGTTGATTTCTCAAAACCGGGTGTTACCGGTATTTCATATTTTGGATCTATTGAACGTGGTTCACGGCATGGTGTTTATGTTCCTGCGGCATTCAAAGGGGGTAGCTCAAGTACAGAGTGTTTTCCTGTGGCAGATTTTTTACAGAAACCGGATGAGCAGGAGATGCTCAGTGCCGGAGCCATAGATGGTTTTGGACATGTGGCTATTGATACAGGACTGGTCAGTTTCGGACCGCAGACAACCGCTCGTTTTCTTGACCTTTGCGGGGTTAAGATAAAGGGGGGCGATGTTGTTGTCGGCAAAGGATTGCTGAAGGATGTGATTGAGGGCAGTGCGCCGCCATTGGATATGTATGAGGAGCTGTTAATGGGGTTGACACCATCATTTTCAGAGGAGCGGTTTGTTGAACATTTTGCGGGAAAATCAGCATCTGTGGCAGCCAATAAACGTAGGATGCGGGCTTTTTACCGTGCTTTGCAGAATATTGATTTCAGTGTCAATATTCTGCCGTACTGTGAGTTTTTTCATATCGGAAGCAGTCGTGAACTTCTCTCCGGTTTTTCGGGACTTTCCCGTACGGCTCAGGAGTATGGATTTGCCAACGGCAGCGGTGCGAGTTTAATGTATGTGGAAGACAATAGCCGTGCTTTTATTTTTAATGCTTACATCAACTCACCGTTTTCATCGCAGCGCTCTCTGGTTGAATCGGTTTATGCAGAGTCCTCCCGTGGATTAAAGCTGGAGGGTGATAATATTGTAACTGGAGTGCCTGCCGGTTGTAATGTGCAGATAAAACTGCCCTGCGGTACAGGGTTGGTCTGTCTTCCGGTAGGCAGAGAAAAATGGGTAGCGGTTGCTTATGGTATTCGGGATGATTTTAAAACAGCATATGGCGTGGCAAAGGATTGTCTCTTCCTCAACAAACCGGTTGAAGAGTGGATGGAGTCCAATGAAATCTCTGCTGCAAAGCTGTGGAAGGATGATACTGCAGATGGAATGTGGAGTGCGCGGATATGGCGCATCGGGGAACTGAACGATGTAATGAAAGAGGCTCTGCAGATAGCTGCGGGGCGGGGATTTAAAAGTGCCGTCAAGGGGCGCCGATCTAGTATCTCTGAACTTTTGCCGAAGGTGAACCATAAGCGGCTTCTGGATGTGGGTCGTCAGATCAGAAGAAGGGTTAATCTGTTGAATGTGCGTGAACGGATATTGGAGAATGATACTCTTCCGGCTGAGGTTATCTGTGAAGAAATTCAGAGCAAAGCGGATGCGGAGAGAGTCCTTCGTCAGATCGCTAATCTGATTGCCACCCTGAGTGAGTCGAGTTACTTATTGCGAGGGCGGGTTTTGCGGCTGGCATCTATGATTCTGAAACGTTGGCCAAAAGTCGGGTGTGAGGGTATCCCAGGGGTTACTGATGCGGCTTCAGGCGAAAAGGCTGCTTTTGCTGAGGTTTCAAAGTCGGTGGCATTGAACTATACTCCGTTCTCCGGCTTAAACAAGGCCGCGATATTGCATGATCAGGTCGTCTGGGTTACAACTCCAGTTAGAATTGATTTTTCCGGTGGCTGGTCTGATACACCGCCTATATGTACAGAGCTGGGAGGGACCGTTTTAAATGCGGCCATTACCTTGAATGGACTTTATCCGATTCAGGTTATGGCAAAATTGAATACGCGTGGCTCAATCCGTCTTAACAGTATTGACCTTGGAGAGAGAGAGGAGCTGTGTGAAACATCAGAGGTGCTGGATCATCATGATCCCACACAGTGGTCTGCTCTCGCCAAGGCAGCGTTGATTTTGTCGGGCATTGTTCCTGCTTCTGCAGATGAGTCACTAGAGAAGCGCTTGACGGCATTTGGAGGTGGCTTGGATCTGACGATATTCTCTGCGCTTCCCAAGGGGTCGGGAATGGGAACCAGTTCTATATTGGGTGCGGCGGTTCTGGCCTGTCTGGGTCGTGTGTTGGGCGTTCCTTTTTCGGCTGATCGTCTGGTGTACATGACCTCGCTGCTGGAACAACGTATGTCTACCGGTGGTGGGTGGCAGGATCAGGTCGGCGGGATTATGCCGGGTGTTAAACTGATTCGTACGGAACCTGGGGTTGACCAGACAGTCAGCCTGCGCTGGAGTGTTTTTGATCTGCGAGAGGAGAGCGAGCTTAAAGGACGCTGCCTGCTCTATTTTACAGGCCAAAAACGTATGGCCCGTAATATTCTTCAGAATGTGGTTGGTGGTTATCTGGCGCGTGACCCAAGAGTGCTGCAGACCGTGCATGAGCTTAAGAAGTCAGCTTTGGAGACAAAAGAGGCACTGGATGCCCGTGATATTGAGGGTTTTGCTCAGGGTGTCGGCCGTTACTGGGAGTTGAAAAAGCAGATAGATCCGGGTTCAACCAATCCGCCTATTGAGAAGCTTCTGAAACTGATTAAAGATGAAACCTCTGCGGCATTGCTGCCTGGAGCCGGTGGAGGCGGATTTATATTTGTGATTGCAAAGAGCGTTGAAGCGGCGGCTTGCATTCGGGCAAAATTTGAATGTAATCCTCCCAACGAACATGCCCGGTTCTTTGACTTTGATATCGATCAGCAGGGATTAAAAGTTACGGTGCTTTAGTTGCTACGCAATGGGCCAGGTGTGCAACGCACACCACATTAGGCCCATACGGCTCATACGGCCCATAACGTTTTCAACGCTTTTAACGCCTTTAACCCCTTCAACTATCGTAGGAGCGGTCTCAGTCTTTCATGATTGGGTCAGCTCCTGAACTCGTTCAGCCGACTATTCTTTCAAAATTTCTCTAAAGTGTGTGTATTGGGACATATATATTTGTTAAAGGGTTAAAAAAAGTCGAAGCGTTTGAAAGTAAGAACTTTAGAACTCCTTATTTTCTCTATGTAGGGCTTTACTTTACTTTACCTTGCCCAAGTTATTTTGTTATAGTGTTGATGTTGATGTTGATGTTGATGTTGATGTTGATGTTGATGTTGATGTTGATGTTGATGTTGATGTTGAAGGAAGAAGGATAGAAGAAATTGGGAAAAGGAGGTTGTCTCATGAGACGTGATTTTCTGCTTGTGCTGTTCTGTACTCTTCTCATTTATGCTCAGGCAACGGAGTCTCCCTTTGTGGGATATTTGGTTGAACAGTATTTTGGAAGTATAGGCAGTCCTGTTTCCATTATGTCCGGCTGGGACTTGGACACGAGCGGCGGGTATTTTGCAAATGGATGGGGCAACATTCAGATTGTGGACACTTCGAATGATGCAGGCGTATCGCTGAGGCGACGATTTGTCCGCCAGGTAGAGGGCACGATTGTTCTTGAATATCGGTTTAATGCGACAAAGAAAATAGACGGTCTCACCTGGCAGCTGCAAAGCGGGACGCAGACCGTGGCCAACGTACTTACGAGCGGCGGAAATCTCTGTTATGAAACTCCGACAGGAGCTGCGGGAGTTTTACAATCGTATAGTGCTTATACAGAAGTGGGTGTGAGAGTTGTGGCTGATGTGTCGGCACAGACGGTCGACTTTTACGTAAACGGGGTTTTGAAGGCTGCCGGTATCGATTTCCGAACCGATGTGGATGGAATCGATCAGTTATATATATATACGGGTTCTTCAGGGACTTTGACCTTACATCAGAGAGGCGTCCATATTTACAAAGGCTATTTGGTGAACGAGCGTTTCTTGGCCCAGGACCAGGGGGCTGTACCCGATGGCTGGACAACGGCGGTCGGCGGAGGCACGGTTAGCGTTGTCAAGGATCCCGATTTGGCCGCGTATCCGGATTGCAACAGTGTGCAATTGTCAGACACAAACAGCTTGAGCAGCGTGTCGCTGGTAAAGACGTTTGCTCCGCAGGCCGGCAAGTTCGAGTTCGAGTTCAAGTTCATGCAGCCGACGAAGCATGACGGGTTCACTGCGGATGCGGTCAACGGGTCGCTTCCTGTCGCAAGAGTCATTACGGACAACGGCAACATCTGCTATGTGGACTCGGGCGGCAATACGGTCTCAGTGTGGGATCATTATCTCTCGAATCTGTGGTATTTCGTCAGGGTTACGGTTGACCTCGGTACGCGAACCGGGGACATCTATGTTAACGACATTCCTCAGGCGACAGGGGTCAGTCTGGCAGATCCGTCAGCCAACCAAGTTGACGCTATCAGGTTTACGACTTCGATTGCAGACCCGGATGTGGTCTGGCTGGATGACATTCAAGTTTATCTTTTTCAGGAATGCCCATCGGATTATGTGCCGGACCCGGTACCTGTTTCACACAGTCCCTACAGAATAGGGGTTCAGGTGTTTAATGGGTGGAGGGAGGGAGCACATTATGGGTGGGATTGGATCTCCAGCGACGCGGACCGCTCTCCCATCCTCGGTTTTTATGATGAAGGAAATCCCGAGGTCGCTGACTGGGAGATCAAGTACATGGTAGATCACGGGATCGATTTCTTCACGACGTGCTGGTATCGGCCTTTGACCGCTACGGGAAAAAGCCCGATTAAAGACGGGGCATATAAAAGCGTTGGCTTAAACGCATACAAGCGGGCAAAGTATGCTGACATGCTTCACTATTCGCTTGTTATAGAGACGGCTAATGCTCCTGTGAAATCCTTGGATGACTGGAAGAACAATGTGGTGCCTTTCCTGATCGAACACTATTTCAAGGATCCGCGTTTCC
>JAQIBS010000192.1 GCA_027858965.1 Kiritimatiellia bacterium | reverse complement strand
CGAGTGAAAATCGGCAATAATGTCAAGGTGCAGAATAATATCTCCATCTACGAAGGGGTGGAGATTGAGGATGATGTTTTTCTTGGCCCTTCCTGTGTGCTGACCAACGTCACCAATCCACGTTCGCAGGTTTTGCGAAAATCTCTTTACGAAAAAACCTTGCTGAAGCGTGGTTGTAGTATCGGCGCTAATGCGACTATTGTTTGTGGAATTACGATAGGGCGTTATGCCTTTATCGGTGCTGGGGCCGTAGTGCATAGTAATGTGCCGGATTATGCTTTGATGCTCGGGGTGCCCGCGAAGCAAAAGGGTTGGATGAGCCGTCACGGGCATGTGTTGAAAAATCCCGATACAGAAGGGGTGATGATTTGCCCAGAAAGCGGGTTGAGGTATCAGGTACAGTCGGTGGAAAGTGAATCGTTGATAGTGGATAGCCAACCATCAACCATCAACCATCAACCATCAACCGCAGTTCTTCGTTGTCTCGATCAGGGTGAGGATGAATCCTTGCCGTCAGAGTTGGCCATTGGACAGAAATTTTATGATGATTTCAAGGCCCCTTAACATTTGTCGCGAGGATTGCCGTTATGCTTGCAATTAAGTAGAGAGCGAAACGTACTAAAATGTTATTTAATTCATTAATCTTTCTAGCCTTTGCAGCTATTTTTTTTGCGTTATGGCCTTTTGCAAATAGATGGACCAATGCTCGATTGGCCTATCTTGTTGTGGCGTCTTTTATTTTTTACGGATGGTGGGATTGGCGTTTTTTATTCCTGATCATTGCCAGTGGATTGTTGGACTTTGTTTCTGGGCTAGGTATGTTTCGCTACCCGCCCTGGAAAAGATTTTTTCTTGTCCTTTCAATCTTCGGGAATCTCGGATCGCTGGCTGCATTTAAATATAGTGGTTTTTTGGCAGAGAACTTTGATGCTTTATTCGCCAAAGCTGGCTTTGTAACTAACCTGGCGACCAATATACCCGATTTTATGTTGATACTTCCCGTGGGTATCAGCTTCTATACCTTTCAATCCATGAGTTACACTCTCGATATCTATCGCGGGGAGCTGAAGCCGACTAAAAACATTCTGCATTTTTTCGCTTATCTTTCGATGTTTCCACAACTTGTGGCCGGTCCGATTGTTCGGGCAAAGGATATGCTGCCGCAATTACTTGTGACGCATCGGTCAACTGAAGAGGAACGCTTTAGTGGGCTTAGACTTGTCACTCAGGGTTTTTTTAAAAAGGTTGTCATAGCCGATAATCTTGCGCCGGCGGTCAATGCCGCATTCAGTGCTACTGAGTTGGCGCCGTCAACTCTATACTGGTGGCTTGTCATTACTGCGTTTGCTTTTCAGATATATTGTGATTTTAGTGGCTATAGTGACATTGCTTGCGGTTTGGCCCGCTGGATGGGCTATGATTTTGCTGTAAACTTCAACAATCCGTATATTGCTACATCACTCAAGGAATTTTGGACACGCTGGCACATCTCTCTATCAACATGGTTTCGAGACTATCTGTATATCCCGCTTGGGGGGAATCACTCAGGTACCGTCAGGACCTACTGTAATATTCTCGTGACAATGCTGGTTTCCGGGTTATGGCATGGAGCAGCGTGGACATTTATAGCATGGGGGGGGATACATGCCTTTTTTACTTGCGTGGAGCGGATGACGGATTGGCCTTCTTTTCTCAAGAGGGTGCCACTCGGTCGATTGTTGGCTTCAATTGTCATACTGATGCAAGTATGGGTTGCTTGGGTGTTCTTTCGGGCAGAGTCCTTTTCACAGGCGATTGAAATCGTCAAGATTATGTTCTCTTTCTCAGGTCATGGCGGCGCTAGTCTTGGTTGGGATGCAGAGTTCTTTCTTACTATTGCCGTTTTGACTGAACTTTGTATATACTTTAAAGTTTTTGCATCTTTTAAGAGCAGGTTTTTATTTCATCACAGACTTGAGCCTATATTTCTCTCGTTTCTTATCGCAATATGTGTCTTTTTTCGCGGGCCTGGAAGCGAATTTATCTATTTTCAGTTTTGAGAGATAGTGATGGTTTTTCGTGATAGATGTTTCTGGTCTTTGATTTTAAGTCTTTTGCTCATCGGTGTATTTGGTGTCGTTAAGCCTGAACCATTGGACCCTAAAGTTGCAAACAGGGATGTCAGAAATTGGTTTTGGGCCAATAAAGTTCATAATTCAATGGCCTATGATTTACTTTTGCTTGGTGATTCACGTCTCTATCGCGGTGTGTCTCCGGCAGTTATGAAAGATGTTTTGGGAAAGGATTATCAGATATTAAACTTCGGATTTTCCAGCGGTGGCTTAAATTCAAGGATGTTTAGAGAAGCCGACAAGCGTTTTGCGAAAGACGGATCAGGCAAAACGGTAGTGATGGCAGTTACGCCCTATTCTTTGACAGTTGACGCCGCAAAAAATGAACATTTTTTACAAGAGTTTACTCGTCCAAAGGAACAGGTCCTGCAGTTCCTTGCTTATAATCCATTCTGGAGCTATTTAAACTCTGTTTCACCAAATATGCTGCGAAAAAAAATACTTGGAAAAGAGAGAAATCCACAGGTTTATTATTATGAATAATTTTTTCCTGATGGATGGATTGCTTCATATTCAGTTCCGAAAGACCAGGAGAGAGCACTTAAATCTTATACCAAAATCTTTAATAAATATCAGGTTGATTTGAAGTTAATTGACGAGTTATGTGAGCAAACACAAAAATGGAGCCAGAAGGGGATAATGGTTTTAGCCTTCAGACCGCCTGTTTCTGAGAAGATGCTGGAATTAGAAAATGAGCTAAGTGGATTTGATCAACGTCTTTTTATAGAAAAATTTGAAGAGTGCGGTGGTACCTGGCTGAATATTAAGCAGTCAGATTATGAAACTTATGATGGGAGCCATCTCAATAGAGACTCTGCAGTTAAGCTCTCTTTTGAAATTGCGAGAAATATTAGAAATATAAAAAATGCAAGCCAGCTACCCACAGCTGAAAAGGCAGATTAAATATGAAATTCATAGATTTAGAAGCACAGCAGCAGCTACTTCGTCCACAGATAGATGATGCAATCAAGCGTGTACTGGCGCACGGCAAATATATCATGGGGCCGGAAGTGTTCGAACTCGAAGAGCGTTTGGCCGATTATGTCGGGGTGAAACACTGCATCAGCTGCGCCAGTGGCACCGATGCCCTCCTGATGTCTCTCATGGCGCAAGGAGTAGGGCCGGGCGATGCAATTTTCACCACCCCCTTCACTTTTGTCGCCACCGGCGAGGTAATCTCCCTCCTCGGCGCAACCCCGGTGTTTGTCGATATCGACCCCAGAACCTTCAATATGGATCCAGAAAAACTGGCGCAAGCGGTAAAGGCTGTGGATAATGGATGGTTGATAGAGGATGGTCAGCCACAAATTACCAACCGAACTAAACCTTCAACCATCAACCATCAACCATTAACCGCTCGTGGTATCATTCCCGTAGACCTCTTCGGCCTACCTGCTGATTACGATACTATCAATGCAGTTGCAGAAAAATACGAGTTATTTGTGATCGAAGATGCTGCCCAGGGGTTTGGTGGCGTGTACAAAGGGCGCAAGGCAGGTAGTTTGGCTGATGTTGCGGCAACCAGCTTTTTTCCTGCTAAGCCTTTAGGTTGCTATGGCGATGGTGGTGCCGTGTTTACTGACGATGACGCTCTGGCGGATATTCTGCGCACCATCCGCATCCACGGCAAAGGTGAAGATAAATACGATAACGTCCGTATTGGCATCAACGGCCGCCTGGATACCCTCCAAGCCGCGATCCTGCTCCCAAAACTGGAAATCTTCCCCGAAGAAGTACAAGCAAGACAAAAAGCAGCAGACAAATACAAAAAGTTGTTCAATGACCTTAACCATCAACCATCAACCATCAACCATCAACTACCGTTTGTTCCAAACGGTCTAACCAGCGCCTGGGCCCAGTATTCGATTCTGCTGGTAAGCAACAAGCAGCGCAATGCCCTACAGAAACACTTATCTGATTCAGGCATACCAACCGCAATCTATTATCCAAAACCGCTTCACTTGCAAACGGCGTATGCCGGGTTTGGTTATCAGAGGGGCGATTTCCCTGTTTCAGAGAACGTGTCTGAGAGGATTCTGAGTTTACCCATGGGTCCTTATGTCAAGGAAGAGGATCAGGTGAAAGTGTTAGAGGCAGTGATTGAGGCATTGAATTGACTGGCAGACTGGCAGATAGCTTAAGAAGAATCCTGCCGAAAAACAAATTCGCTCGCTCCGTAAGTGTACTGGTGGGGGGTACAGCGGGATCGCAGGCGATCATGGTGTTGGTGCTGCCTTTTTTGACCCGTCTTTACACTCCGGACGACTTTGCCGTGCTGGCAATTTATACCTCAATTTTTGGCATACTTGTTAGTGTAGCGTGTCTCCGTTTTGAGATAGCTATCCCTTTGCCTAAAACTGATGCTGTAGCTATAAATCTTCTTGCTTTAGCGTTATGTTTTCCCTTGATTATTACATGTAGCACATGGCTTTTGATCACTTTCGCGGGTGGGGAATTTGCCAGATTGCTGGGGCAAGAGAAAGCAGGTGAATACTTTTGGTTGATTCCTTTGGGCATTTGGTTAGCTGGCTCATACCGTGCTCTGCAATATTGGTCAATGCGAACAAGTAATTTTACTTTAGTGGCCAAAACAAAATTCACCGAATCTTTGGGTTGTGCTGGAATGCAATTACTCTTTGGTATTTCTGGCATCGCCCCCCTTGGTTTGTTGCTAGGCTTGGTTCTTCGTTTTAGTGCCGGAATAATTGCCCTTGGGTGTGATCTCCTGACGAAGCATTTGGCGGTGGTTAAAACGATTTCCCTGCAGGGGATGCGCAGCGCATTTCGGGAATACCACCGTTTCCCCAAATATTCAACCTTTGAGGCCTTGGCCAACAGTGCCGGTGTTCAGTTACCAGTTCTTTTGATTGCTTCGGTAGTTGTGGGGCCGGAGGTCGGCTTTCTTGCATTAGCTACACGCGCTATGGCGGCACCAATGGGTCTAATCGGTAAGGCTGTGTCGCAGGTATATTTGACAACTGCACCGGATCACTACCGTAATGGACTACTTGGCAAGCACACAGCTGAGGTTATAGGAGGATTGTGTAAAACTGGAGTTGGCCCTCTGCTTTTTGCTGGAATAACGGCACCATATTTGTTTCCAATCATATTTGGAGTTGAGTGGACTAGAGCAGGGGAGATTGTGACGTGGATGACGCCATGGTTTGTAATGCAGTTTTTGGTTTCCCCTGTATCTATGACACTCCATGTAGCTGGCCAACAGAGGACAGCACTTGTTTTACAGATTGCAGGTTTTGTATTGCGTGCGGGTGCGGTTGTTTGTGCAACATTAATGTTCGAGTCCTATATTGTTGAGACTTACGCAATAACTGGGTTTTTGTTTTATAGTTTGTACTTGTTTGTTGTAGCGCGGATAGTAGGGATTAAATTTCCAGCCTTGCGGAGTGAAATTCCCTATAAGGTTTTATTTGGCTGGGTCACCTTTGCTTTTTTATGCTTAACATTACTCACATATCATCTTTAATGCGAAGTAGAAATCCCCGTCCTCTGGACGGGGTCAGAGTCATTTGGTTTTGTCATAAGGGCGCATGGTAGGCCATATTCAGGAGACTACAACCGACAGTGGCGTCAGGAGCGACTTGACCGCTTGTCGCCGGCTGCCTATGAGCGCAATAACTTCAAAGAGCTGATTGCTGCTTAAGTATTTTAGAGTCCGCTATTGACGACCGACCCCACAGGGTGATTTATGTGCAAATTGCGAGATGTAATGGTTCCTCTTGCTTTGACTTGGTTTTTTAATATGTATAAAGTTATTTCTTCAAGATTATTTTTTGTGCTTGCCTGTATTCTTTTTAGGGTGAACCTTGACTTTTCCTATGTATTTTTTGTTAATCCTGTTTATGCCAACATGGGTTTTTTATATGATTTATCAATCTATAGTTATTCTTTGTCTTGGATTGTTTACCTGTTAGCCGTGTTGATTACTCCTCATCTATTGTATAAAGTTTCGGATTATTTTATAGCATCATTTCTGTTGACAGTTGTGGCGCCGCTAAGTAGCATAGTTGGCTTGATTAATAATGGTTTTTTTCCGTTACTAGTTACAGTTTCTGTGTTTTTTTTCTTTAGAACTTTTCAGAGAACTTTTCAGTCCGGTTCAATTCTTTCTAGGGTGATGCCTGTACCGCGTGTCATGAAACTTTCACAAGGTCGCAGTTTATCCTTAGCGCTCGCATTATTTTCAGTTTTTGTCTTGATTGGTTGGTATTTTTACTCAGGTGCTTTTCGCTATTTTAATTTAAACCTTATGGATGTTTATGTTTTTAGGGAGGCAAGTTCAGATTTGGCGAGAGCTGGCCTGTTCTCTTATTTCAATGGTTGGGTCTACTCTGTTTTTTCAATTTTTTTGATGAGCTACTGTCTTTTAAAGAAGAATTTTGTGTTTTTTTGTTTGTTTTTTGGTATTCAAGTTTTTTTCTTCGGTGTTTCTGCGCACAGGTCTGTGCTTTTCTTTCCGGTTTTGATTTTAGGTATATGGTTTTACTTTAGCCGTACGCGCGCAATGTCCGTCATGCCACTTGGCTTTTCCGTTATAGTTATTAATTGCTTACTACTTTACGTCGCGTTTGACCATGTGATTGCCGGTTCTCTATTTATCAGGCGAGTCTTTTTTGTGCCTGCTAAATTGACCCTTGATTACTTTTCGTTCTTTTCAGTGAATGACTTGATATTTTGGAGCAACTCGGTACTGGAAAGATTTATTGATTATCCCTATACTCTGACCGTTGCCAAAGAGATTGGGCAATATAACGGCTCGGGTTCTTCTGCAAATAACGGCTTTATTTCTTCAGGCTATGGGCATGCTGGCCTTTGGGGCGTAGCTATCTACTCTTTTGTTTTTTCG
>JAQIBS010000174.1 GCA_027858965.1 Kiritimatiellia bacterium | reverse complement strand
TTTCTCATCATATGACATTTCCATGCCTCTATTTTGGGTATCATCATTTTTGACGCAACCTAGAAGTTTACATGGCTATTCATTTTTCATTTCGGTGTCATTAATTATGACGCAACGCGGAACGGAACTGACGCAATGAATTTTCATTGACGACTATTTTGCGAAAATGCAATAATTTAAGCTTACGTATAAGAGTAACTTACTGGAGGGTAATCATATGAAAACGCGTTTGTTTTGTTTACAGTTTATTGTTTTGGTGGCGGGAATATTATTTTTTACACAAAGTAATATGGCGGCGGTTCTTCAGGTCGGTACAGTTGGTGGCACAACTTCACCGACAGCTGGAGGGCCTGCGACTAATACAATTTCCGCGTTGACGGTTGTGCCGGCAAACTTTGGTGCTCTGCATGACAGTGCCAGCGGAATGGTCGGTGGCGGTGATGTTTCGGGCGATTTATACTATGCCTTCACAGCGCGTTCTCTTGATCGTGCCGGAGATACGCGTTTGCCTGAAGGCAGTACTGCTAAATATCCCTATGGTCCATCCTTTTCGTTTGCAGGCGGTCAACTTGTCGGTAGTACGCCTTCGCTAAGTGTCAGTCAGGCATATGGAAATTATGCATTTGGTTATAATATCGGTGTCGGCGGTATGGGCGTGCACAGTGATTTCAGTGCCCCTCGTGTGGATATCGCGCCGGCCCGTGTTGCTTTATTTGAAGTACATCTGCATTTTAATGCATCGGCAAACGATAACGCGACAATCACGATGACTCTCTATGATAACCTTCCTTTAATGAGACAGCCGATTGCAGGTGACCTGATTTACACGCAGGAGGTCAAATCTGTTAGCAGCGATTTTTCTTTTAACAGCTTTCAGTTTACATCCGGTCATACCGACACAGATCCTGCACGGTGGAAATTTTCCAATGTCGTTTTTGCGGAGAATGCGGATGAAGCATCGGATTATCTGCTGGCGCATCCGTTTAGAAATGCTGATACCATTATACAGGTGGGAACTGGCGGCACAACTGATCCAACAGCCTGGAGTTCGGGTGATCCTGTTACGGATGCAATTGATGTAAGCATAGTCACCAATGATTTCGGTGGCCTTTATGATGGAGCCAGTGGCTTCATCGGTGGCGGTACGATTCAAGGTGATCTTTACTATTCATTCACTGCACGCTCGCTTGACCGTGCGGGGAGTGACCTTCTTCCGGCTGGCAGCAGTAGTGGCCAACCTTATTATCCGAATAATGCATTTGCGGGTGGCCAACTTGTCGGTGCTTCACCTGTGCTGGGTATCAGTCAGGCCTTTGGCGATTACGGGATCGGTTATTACAGGAGTGCATACGGTGAAACCAAAACGGATTTTTCTGCTAGAATCGATATGTGTCCCGCCCGTGTGATGCTTTATGATGTGCATATAAGATTCAATGCCTCTGCGAATGATAATGCCAGCATTGTTATGTACACATACGACAATCTGCCGGAGGGACAGTGGCAGCCGAATGTTACCAATACGCCGAGCTATACGCGTACGTCAAGCACAACTGGCGATTTTGCTTTCAACCTTTTCCAGTTTATATCCGGTCATAAGGATTCCAATTCTACGCGTTGGTTGTTCTCGGATGTTGTTTTTGCCAGTACTGTGGGAACAGCCACTGATTATATTCTGGACCCTCCGCAGCCACCGGTGGGCACGATTATTATGATCAATTAGTTTTGTTGCTACCTCGAAGATTAACCACAGAGAACACGGAGTTATTGCTTCGCAGTTGTTTTGACAGGATTTGGTTGCGGCTATACTGCGCTACGTTATTTGTGGTAATAAAGGAAAAAGATCGATGTTTGTTTTAACCAGAGTGAATTTGTTAGTTATATTTCTATGTCCTGTAATGCTGTTCGGTGCGGAGCCTGTAATCGGGATTCCCGGGGCTGTGCCGGACGATGGTAAGGATGATTCCGCTGCGCTGAATCAGGCTTTTGAAGCAGCAAAGCCCGGTGATGTGTTTCTTCTGCCGGAGGGAACCTTTCATATTGCAGCCAGAGTGAGGTTGAGCTCCGGTGTGACGCTGAAGGGCTCTGGTCAGGATAAGACCCGTCTGGTTTTCGCAGGAGAGAAGCGGATTAACCTGATCGAACTAAAAGAACTCTCCGGTGTAGAGATTTGCCAGCTGACTATCGACGGGTTGAACAGCCCGATGGCGGGTCAGGGAATTGTGGCATCGAAGTCATCAAAAATCTATCTCCATCATCTGACCATTCAGAACTTTGTGGATACCGGCTCATTCGGTCCGCATGCAATCCTTTTGTCAGGAACATCAGACTCCGTTATCAGCGACAATACCATTCGTAATATAGCCCCTGAGGATGAGTGGGGTGCCGGTATGCGGGTCGGGGATCACTCGCTGCGTTGTGTGATTGAACGCAATAATATCGATAATACCGGACGCGGTGGAATTTTCACCAATAATGGAGCAACCGATGCCGAGATCCGTGATAATGTGATTACGCGTTCCGGCGGCATCGGCTTTGCGATAGAGGTGCACAGCGGAAGTGTCAGGACTGTAATTGAAGATAATGTGGTTGATCACGGGCTGAGTATTGTCAGCGGTAACTGCGCTGTGCGTCGTAATATAGTGACCGATGCCGACGGTCGTTGGAAAGCATACGGCATTGAAGGCGGGGGTGGACCCGACGGAATTGTCACCGATAATATAATTCACTATGGTCAAATTATGGGAATTTCCATGTCGGGTGGTCATACCCGCCGTATCTTCTGGGGATATAATCAGTTTGTCTGTTGTTCGATGTGGGGTATGCAGATCCAGGGCCAGTCGGATGAGAAAAACATTCACAGTCTCTATTTCTATAAGAACAGTTTCAGTCGGACAATGAAGGGGCATCCCAGTGTTGTTTACAAGGGGGCCGACGGACATGCCATCCGGCTCAATAACCATGTCTCGAATATTGTTTTTGACAGCAATCGTATTGAGAATAACGGCGGACAGGGATTTCAGATTCTGGGTAAGGATGTCAACCGACTCACCTTTGTCAATAACGTCATTGCCAACAATCGATCCGCATCCATTCGAAACTACCCGGGAGATACGGTTCTCTGGGCTAACAACCTAGTGGCTGGCAACAAGACCAATATTGTTTTCAAAACATGCGGGGATTTCGGCGTTATGCCCCAGGCCTCGTTCACTGTGCAGGCCAATGCGCGTGTCGGTGAAAAAGTATCTTTTAAGAACACATCCAAAGATGTGGAGAATATTGAACATGTGCTCTGGGATTTTGACGACGGCATTCCCTGCATGGAGATCAATCCTGTGCATATCTATCCAAAGCCGGGGCTTTACCGGATCAACCTGCTTGTCTGGAACAAAGATGGCAATGTGGCTCGTGCAAAGGAGTGCATGATTAGGGTTCAATAATTCAATCCTGATTGACTCCTGTCTGGATTCTCCGTATAATAATTTAGTCGTGAGTCGTGAGTTTTAGATAATGTTTTACACTAAGGAGTTGGATTATGAAACGCTGGTTGTTAAGAGATGTAAAAGTGATTTTTTTCTCACTTGGTTTGTCTGGGTATTTGTCTGGGTGTTTCATCTCTTTATGCAGGAGATGCCACATGGACGAATCTTTTGACGGGTGTCTCAGGTGCCGCCTGGGGTGATGTGGGTAACTGGACCAACTCCGCTGCAGTCAATGCGCTGCCGGATAACGGCTCCGCTTTTCTGACAGCGTCCGCGGCCTCTTATGCGGTCAACTATGATACTGCTGAACCTTCTATCACTGATCTGATTGTGGAGAATACAGCTCCATATACTACCGAGCTGACAATCAGTGCACCGCTGATCACTTAGGCCGGAGGGGTGATCCGGCTTAAGGGTGGCTCATCTGTTATGGTTACCAATGGCGGGTTGTGGACATATGAGGGCATCAACGCAGGTGCAGACCGGCGGTAGTATTTGTCATAAGCCAAGTTACAATCGTGCTGATAGGTTTACCATTATCGGGTATGGCAGTGGCACAAACAGCTATTTCGGTGGTGGTAATGGAACGTATGCTATGAGTGGCGGAACCTATTACACTCCGAACCGCGTTTTTGTCGGAGGTGTTCCGGCGGATATCCAAAGCTTTTCAATCGGGGGCGCTGTTGGCGATCTAACGATCTCGGGTGGTACACTCACTGTGGATGATATAATGATGGTCGGTGGCAATGGCAAAGGCACACTGACTATCGGTGAGGCAGGCATCTGCTCTGTGGAAAATCTTGTCCTTACCAATAACACGCAGAGCACCCTGCGCTTTGAACTGGGTGCAAATGGAGTTGGCTCGCTGAGCGCTAGTGACACTGTGTCAATCAGTGATGGGGCTAAACTGGAGGTGGATGCAACGGCTTACACGGGGAATGCCTCCTGGATTAAACTTATAGATTGCGTCACGCGTACCACCGACTTTGCCCCTGAGGATATCACGCTCACGGGTCCCGGTAATATTCGGCAGGACATAGACGAAGATATCTGGCTTCATATAGTCCGCGGAACGATGATCATAGTTCATTAAAGGGGGACATGTCACGTGCCTACCATGATTAATGCGGTTGTTGCCCGCAACCTAAACGTTTACATCTTTATCCGTTTCCGCCAAAAATGGCAACTGCCGTTTTAGAATAAATGGAGGGTCGCAGGCCTCTGCGACAGTTTGGATTTGTGTGAACGTTGCACGCGGTCGCAGAGGCCTGCGCCCCTCCATGGATGTGTGCTGGCAAAGCCATTAAGGGCTTACCCGGACAAAACTCTGAATAACCTGTTTTTTTAACATGTGTATAGTTAATGAGAAAAGGAGAACGAATGAAACAGATACGGTTATCGGTGCATCAATTGTGGTTTGCTGGTAGTTTTGATGGCCCGGTCAGACAGCATTATTTCCGGTTTTTCTGATAAGAGTTATGTTTCCGGTCCTGCTATAACGGCGAAGGATCTGCATGGCAAGGTTGTTCTGATTGAGTTCTGGGTGGTCTGGAGGTTAAACATAACAAGCAGGTTGAGCGGCGGTTGGTGTTCGGCCAGAATATTGAAGCTGTGATGCGTCAACTGAAATACCGGGCGAAGCTAGATAGTGAGGGTGGCCGTGAAGCTGCGGAGATTGTCAAAGCGTGTGAAGCGGCCTTGAGCGAGTGGAAGTTGAAGATCATCAAGCAGCTTGAGACAGAGCCTGGGTTGGCTTTGGATACGATAACTGAATTTGTGCACACTTGTCCCTCAGAGGCCGGTCAGTATTCGGCGGATATAGCGCGGTTGAAAGGCGATCCGAACGTGAAGAAGGTGGTCATGTTTCGTAAGGAGGTTCAGAAGATGGAGGACCTAAAACCGAAGACGAAGGGACGGGCTCGGAATGCGGTTCGGCAAGTGATGTTCAAGCGTCGGCAATATGCGTCGCTCTCTGAGAATACCTGATTGTGTTTTTCAACCAATGAGTATGAGCATCAACGGACCAATTGATTGCAGGCTTTGTTTGTAGATGAAAGCAGCTTCAGATCAATCAACAAACGTGATCTCAATCAAGCGGTCCTCGACGATTCTCCTAATTGAGTTTTTAATAACATTATTCGCTTTTAGAATTATAATTCTGCGGTTCTGTTTTTCGGCCAGCGGCAGAATTACTTCGTCGCCAAAAGATGACCCCAATGAAACAACATTCGTAAAATCCAGCTTTGTCGGCAATGAATATTTGTCCGTTATGAAGTTGTATACTTTTTTGCCATCTGTTCTGTCGGTTAATGTGGAACCGAATTGAATCATTTCAATTGTGTTCATAGTTTCTCCAGGTAATTGTCTAGAAGAGTGTTGATTTCACTCTTCGTGATATAATCAAATTCCGAATCAATAAGAACCATGCTGTATCTGGTTCCTTTTGCTTTTGTAGTTGCCTTTTTCATATCGACTGAGTCAGTATTTTTACTGAAATCAAAGAAAACACCCATTTCGTTAGATTCTGCGCGGACCCATGCTCCATTGCCTTTGGCGATGGAAAGAAGATCATTAAGCCCCTTTCCTCTGTCGTGAATGTCTGCCCATGATGACACATCAGATTTAAATGCGCTGATAAAAGCTTTGTAATCATCTAAGTTTTTATAAAGGTCATTAGTTTTCAGCGTGAAGGGTATACCAATGCCGATGTCGCCAATAGTTAAAGTCAGAAATTTTTTTGGTCCGACAAAACTCGAAAGCATGAAGTAACATGGTCCGTTAGCATGTGTTGTGGCATTATCAGCAAGCTCTCCAAGTGTCCACCCTAAAGAGGAACACATATCCTCTGAGTAGCCCTGCCCTCTTAGGCTGGTATATATATCGTTAAGTATGCTTTTTTCTCCCCCTCTGTAACCAATTAAATGCAGTGGCAGAATAACCTCGGGATTGCTCAAGGCGACATCCCGCAGTGTTTCAGAGTTATAATGCAAGTATTCCGCATTGACTCTTTTTAGCTCTTGAAAAAAATTAATACCCCGCAGATAAAAAGAGGCTGAACTCATTCCTGTCAGCAGGTATACATGCTTTTTGTTGGCGATCTGGCTCTTTATGCAACACATCAGGCAAATAGCGCCAAATGGATCAATTGAGCGGATCAACCTGAGGTCAAACACAGCAGGAGCAACTTCTAATTCCTCTACTGTAGAATCATTCAGCACTGTCAGGTCTATTGTTGGCATTAAGTTCGCCATCGGAAAAGACAATTTTTCGAGAATGTCCGTTTTTTTGAAAAACACCTGTCCTTTTTGGGTGATGTGCTTTATGCCGTGCTTTTTTCTGTACGAATTTAGAGTAGGCCTGCTTATGTTAAGCAGACTGCACACCTCATTAATCGTAAAATATTGATCACTCATAAAAGACCTCCCTGCCTTTAAAAGGCCGGTTATTATTTCCGCATGTCGATAACAAATAACCTTATATCATGAATCATATAACTTTACAACTAT
Organism: Kiritimatiellia bacterium; assembly: GCA_027858965.1. Taxonomy (GTDB): domain Bacteria; phylum Verrucomicrobiota; class Kiritimatiellia; order RFP12; family UBA1067; genus M55B167. The sequence goes on along the minus strand of JAQIBS010000174.1, from coordinate 16,822 downwards.
TTACAATATGTTTTAATAAACTCATATAATATGTTTATATACAATCATTTAAGTTATTTAATAAGAAATATCTTATATTTACAATACTTTACACAAAGATGGTTGTTGTGGAAGAAGAAGGTGTTTGGAATTTAAAACGAATAAAAGTCAGTTGTTATGCGGCTGACTTAAGATGCAGGCCATCTTAGCACTTTCAAATCTCCATATCCGAATAATAATACAGCATTACCAAAAACAAATCGGTTTGACTCCGGGGCAGAGTCGTTTTATAATTATTTTTCGTCAGTAATGTTAAAATTACGGTTTTGTATGACTTTAATTCATATGATCCTGTTAGTGAGCTTTGGGGGCAGACACGATTGGCATCACGTGTAGTGTATGGGGCTAATCAAAGTTGGATCAACAGCTCCGTCAGACCAGTACCGCTCTGGATTAAGTTGGAGCGGATAGGCAACACTTTTACTGGTTACGCTTGTGCCGATGGAATAAATTGGATTACTGTTGGGGCGAAGACAATTGAAATGGGCAACACTATTTACATTGGGATGGCGAACTGTTCTATTAAAGCTGCAACGCTGACAAAACCAGTGTTTGACAACGTAACAGCTCCTTGTGCAGCGCCTACAGATTTGACAGTGACAACAACTGTGCCATTCCAGACCAGACCAGACTGGGCTGGACGGCTGCTTTTGGAGCAACCAGTTATAATATTAAAAGGGCCAGTGCTACTGGAGGTCCATATATTACTGTTGGTACGGTGACATCGCCAGCTATCAGTTATATCGACACCTCGGTAGAGGATGGATCGGATTATTTTTATGCAGTTTCTGCAGTTAATTCATCCGGAGAAAGTTCCGATACAGAGGAATTTGGTGCCATAGCTTATAATGGAGATGCCGCCTGGACGAATGTGCTGACGGGTGCTATGGGAGCTTCGTGGGGCGATGCGGGCAACTGGACCAATTCGGCCGGTATCAATGAGCTGCCGGATAATGGAAATGCTTCTCTGAGCGCTGTTGGCGGATCTTATACGGTGAATTACGATAGCGTTCAGCCTGATATCAAAGATCTGGTTGTAGAGAACACGGCCCCGTATACGACCGATCTGCTTATCAGTGCTCCATTGACCACGCTGGCGGGCTCGGTAATCCGGCTCAAAGGCGGTTCAAGTGTCACGGTGACCAACGGCGGGTTGTGGAGCTAAACTGGAGGTGGATACAACCGCGTATGCGGGATCGGCCGTCTGGATTAAACTCGTCGATTGCGCCACTCGTACCACAGCCTTCCTCCCTGAGGATATCACGCTCACGGGCCCCGGTATTATTCGACAGGACCGGGACCAAGATATCTGTGCAGATATAGGGGGCATCGAATTTTTGGCAGAACGAATCGCAGTCATTTAACAGTTTCTCTTTCCCTGAACCGCCCAGGGCCCCGTGGGCGATGATCCAATCAAACCCGCGTCGGTTCGTATCGCAGACAGGAACTACAACTTCGTTGCCGGTGTCGCCCTTTCGTCGAAACTGGACGACCGTCGTTTCGGATGGATTGTCGATAATCGTTGACTGGAGCTGGAAGTCGGCCTGGTCATATCCATCGAACAGACAAGCTCCGGGCACCAACACCCGCTGAAGCGATGCGACAAACCTAGTCGGTTTCGAATAATCGGGGGTGTCGACGGCAACATCAAGAAAACGTCGAGCCTCTTTGTCTGACGGGAAGAACCCGAGTCGGGAAAGCTGATAGCTGGACTCTGTATTGCTTGGATTGGTTGGATCTAATCGGAACGACGTGACAATGCCAACAGAAGAAACAAACGGATTATCCGCTTTGTTTGAGAACGATTAGGGTTATACTTAAACATTGGAATCTCACTTTTTGGGTTAACAAACTTGATTAGTCGGCCGCATAGCGACCGCCCTCCTTATCTACGCTTTTGCTTCCTCGTAATGTAAAAGAACGGATCAGCCCTGGAAAGTTCGGGCGTAACTTACCTTTCGGTTTGCCGGTCGGCTGCTTGAATTCACAACCAATGCCCAGAACAGCTTCAGACGGCTGCATGGCAATCGCGACAGAGCGGCGTCCCTGCTCCTGTCCATCAATCATAATGCATGCTTCACCGGATTTATCCCCTTCCGGAGGGCGGTAAACAAGTTTGATTTTTATCCACTTGTTTTTCGGTAGAGCGCTGGAAGATACTACTCCGAGAGGTTTTCCGTTGTTAATCCTGGCAAGCTGGAAAAGCAGCTTTCCATTCTTATGAACAAGAACACGGAATCCTGTATGGAAACTTCCCTTAGTAAACAAGGCACAATAGGAATCACCCGAAAAACCGTCAGTCATTTTCGCTTCAATTTCAATCTCCATACCATTGCAAACAGCATGATTGAGATAGTCGGAAGGAAGAACCCAGACTTTATCAAACCAGGCGGAGTCGAGACCACCCGGTCGCGGTTGTGTTGAAGGCCTGCGCGGACTGACCGAAACAATCGGAGCAGCGCACTCCCCGCTCGCCCAGCTGGTCAGCCTGCCTGTTGACCGCAAATGACCTGCGAATTCGCCCTGAAGGAGTACGCCCTGTGCCGTCTTAGGCACCACAGGAGGTTCCTTACAGAGAACAAAGCCCTGTGAGCAGTTCTTCTGCAGAAAGAACCCTGATTTAGAATCCGCATAACCATAAGCCAATTGAAAAAGAGCTGGTTTCCCCTTTACAGTATTCAAAATGAATGTTGCACTGAGTTCATTTTTCTCAGGATTAAACAAAAGCGGTTTTTCTATCACGTTGTCATCGACACTCGAAACCATCAAAAGCACAGCATTTTTCGGTTTTAATTTCTCCGGCACAGGTGCACGGAAAGTCAGATTCAAATCATTGAGCAGGATAACACCTGTACGTTTCTCATCCGCCGAAGATATCCCCTTGCTGCCTTTGATAGAGTATTGTGCAGTTTGCACCATAGGTGGCTGCAAAAAAGGATTGTGGAAGTAGGCCGATGAACTCTCAAGAATGAAACGTAGGCGTAGCCTCTCTTCTGGTTGATAAGCGATATGCCATGCTGTGGCCATCATACCTCCGCATCGACGTAACGCTGCATAACGACAAAACTGGTGCAAATTAAGCGGATTAAACCATGGGCATCCCCAGACATCCTTGAACCCCAGATCTTGAAAGTAATCAATTGAAGGAAACTCATCTATGGATGAGGGCGAATAATGCCAGTCGGCAACGATAATTTTATCGCGGTCACGAAGATAATTGACCATGGTGTGCAGTGTAACCTTATCACTTTTATAAGCCCCGTGATAGGCACCGCCAGGTGCTACAGCATGGCGTGGATCAGGTTTAAAACCCGGCAGCTTAATCCCGCACTCTTTTTCAGCGAGTTCAGGTGAAAGCAGGACATCTCCCCATATGACAGGAGTCACACCTCGCGCAAGAACAAAGTCCGTTCCTATATTCAGGCAGTGGGCAAAAGCCTGAGCTGGCGTCATGTTAAGTTTTTTTGCAAGAGTGGCCATGTCGTCGGCATCAAACTCGTCTATTCCGAAGTGAAAATATTTGGCAGGATGGTCTGGAGGATAGAGATTCAGCAAGTAATCAACCAAAGCCAAAGCCGTAGCAGAGTATGCATCCCTGCCATCTGGCATCCGGTAATTGGCATTCAATACAGTCGCCCTGTTATCCGGATCGATTACCAAACCGGGATGACTATCCAGCAATTCGTGAATGAGAGGAATCTGCTTACCAATGAACTTCATCTCGAAAACCGGTTCAAGACCCAAATCGATTGCATGTGCAACCAGTTTGTGCATATCAGCAGTAGTACAGCCGATTGGATCAATACGGCCATCCTTATGCATGGTAATCGTAGATTGCCCGGGAGTCCCCATGCCGAACACAACCATGTTATAGTCAAGCTTTGCCAGATCTTCAAGACGATTATGAAACACCGCCATGGATTGACGTTCCGGGAAGATATGCTGGTGATATGCGCGGATATTAAAGGGCTTATTCTCGTTACCTGACTGAGCAAACAGTGTCATTGCAATAAGCAATATCGCAGATATACTTCCCCTCCAAAACATCCCTTGAGATAATCGACGTCTCATAATATTCCTTAACCTTCTGTCTCAATTTTCATACTTTTATCTTACTTCAATCGCTTACGAATACGGATGCACCTTGCGAGACCGATTTTACGTTCATCACAGTATATTCGCAAATCTTATTCAGAGTAAGTCCGCTGTGTTGAGAACCTACATGAATCGTCCGGCACCCAAGACTACTTCTACTTGAGCGGCAGGGGACCAACAAGAACCGATTGCTTCCACTGAGTAATGGCACCTACATAAAGCACCTCTCCCGCCTTAAGCTTAAGGGAAATTGTGTGCGTGGACGACAACTTATGGCTGCGCGCCACGGCGCGGACTCCGCGTATTCCCTTTCCTGCTGGAGAGGCAAAAACGACTAGGCGCGTCGGCTTGTCGGTCTGCACCAGCAACTGCCCATCCCGGGATACCGACTGTACCACGCTCGGCTGTTCCAAATCCATATAGTTGGCTACCGATGTTGGCTGCAGGTGGACAGTCACCATGCCCTCATGTCCGGCAAAGGGGACATCCACCACAAATTGATCTTTCGCCAGACGGCGAATGGGGCAACCCTCCGGTGAGGCCAAATCCTGTCCGGAAAATCGGGTGCCCGCCAAATTCACACCAACGCTGAGGGGAATCTGAAAAACGGACAGCGGCAGATTCCGGGAATTGCAGAACGTGACATCGAGCTGGATACCCGTGTCTGCTTCATGAACGGCGACCGTGGAGATGTCCCGCAGAAATTTATGCTGTAATGCCTGCCCAAAATCAAGGCTGACCACGTCGGCGTCCTTGATGGTTTTCCGCTGATCGGCAAGAAACTGCTCCAGACTCAAGCCAAAACGGGGACTGGTATGCCAGTGGTTAAAATCACGATACCAGCCGCGAGTTGCAATCGCCTGTTCCAGTAATTCTCGACAGCGGGCCATCACCGCTTCCCTGGACGCATCGATATCGCCCGCCCTGGTGGTGAGCTCCATGCTCGCGGTATTCGCAAGAGTGAGATCGGGATAGCGTCCGACTCCCAGAAGTTTCTTATCCTGGGCCGACCGTCCATAAGAAAGCTCGCCGGTATGCCCCGAATTGCGCGCGCCGAGAAGATGGCGGGGCATGGCGTAGGATGCACCGGTCTGGCCATTGCGATAGGCAGCGACCGAGCAGGGGCTGAAATTCTTGGCAAGCCAGTTGGTTTCGTACTTGAGCAGAGGGGTGAAGACATCCTTCCTTCCCTGCTTGCCATTCTTCACATCGTAGCCGTAAAGCCCATTGCTGCTATCAAACATCTGCTGTCCATGATTCGGGAACCGGCTGCGTTTAGCTTCGCCTGCAATCACCGTAAATCCAGCGGCCACCGCCTTTTGGGTCCAGACCTTGCCATAGTAGTCGGGAATGATTTCGAACTTGCCGGTTTGGGGATTCGCCCAGCGATCCGTGGTGAAGTAAAGCTGAAAACCAAGCCGCCCGCTTCGCGCCGCTTCCCGGCGTTCGGAAACCGGGACATTGTTGTGCCCGGCGGAAAAGGGATTGTCGAACACAGTTAGCGCCAGATTCTCGCGAAAAGCACAGGCCTCCGCCCACCAGAAAGATTTAAGCTGGGATGTGTCCGTCCCCTGCGACCAGGTCGCTTGCGCCCCATAGCGATGATCACAGACAAAGGCGGAAACTGTTTTTTCTTTGATTTCCCCCCCACCTTTTTCCTGCGCCACAACCCCCAAAGCAAAACTCAAAAAAATCGTCAAATATATGTTTGCTATGTTCATCGCACCTTTCTCCGTAAAAATCAATGAAGAATTTTGTTTATTTGTTTTGAGAGGCTTAAGCAGATATTCAAGTCCGTCATTTCCTATATCCAGCAAGGTGATTTTGGGCTGCGTATTAGCCAGATTCGTAGTAGGATCGCTGGCCCCAAGCAACTCGGCAATGTAATGAATGTAGTCTACTCTGCCTGGGATGGGTGGACAAAGAGTATCTTCATTCATAAACTTCTCTTTAAGTTTTATAATAACGTATGGTTATAAGCCTTGCAATCAGAATTGCTGTTTTGGAATAAATAGAGGGTCGCAGGCCTCTGCGACAGTTTAGATTTGCCTGAATTTTGCACGCGGGCGCAGAGGCCTGCGCCCCTCCAGGTATAGGGGGCAGTGATTGATTCCGAACTTAATGAATTGAATGTGATTATCCATTATAGTTTCTCTATAAAATCAAGTAGTAGACGCGTTGTGGCTTCGGCTTGCTCTTGTTGCACCCAATGCCCTGCATTCTCTACAAGATGAACACTTAACATGCGAGTGCACGCTGTTGTCTGCATCTTCTCGAAGTTACCCGGGTGCTGATAAACACCCCAGTCGTTTGCGCCTGCGATGAAGCATGACGGCACATCGATTGTACGGCCAGAGTAGGTTTGGAGCTCAGGCTTATACTTCGGGTCCTCAGCGCATCGATACCATTGCAGCCCACCTTGAAATCCGTTCCGGGTATACTCATCGGTATACACCTGAAGCTCTTTATCAGTAAACCATTTGCAGGCTTTTATCTCGGCACGGGACGGCATCATGGATGCAGCCGTTTCAGCCATCCCCTTTTCGAGATCCATGACGTAGTAGTGAGGCAGCTTCGCCAACTCGGACGCCGTCCATAACCACGTTGGTCAGGTGCAACTACGTAGAATCCTGCTTGCGCGAGGGGAAGCATCATCTTCCGCCAGCTGTACGCCAGTTCGGGAAAGCCATGCAGAAGAAGGATACAGGGGCGATTCTTGTCGCTGAAGCCAGCTTCCAGGACATGCATCTTGAGACCATTGCTGTTGTCCACCATCCGGGAACGAATTTCGCGTGGCAAAGTGCTCGCACCGTACGCAACATCGGGGTTAATGGCCAGACCAGCGTCAGGGTCGGCCGCACGCGCTGTTGCGGCAAGAGTAGATTGCAGCATGATTGCCGCAGTGGCCTGCAAAAATTCCGCATCCCGGCAAAGTGGATGTGGTCAAGCTGGTAGATGTCCTGAAGACATTGGGTTTCGAACAGGTCGAATCGAAAGAATATGAAATGATGCACAATAAGTTTGATCTCAATAACACATTGCATGTATGCATGTAATAAAAAGGAAATTCATTCATGCTTTTATGCCGGACAAACCTTAGGATTCATAAACCTCTCTTTAAGTGTTATAATCATCCATGTTTATAAGCTTTGCAACCAGAAGGAAGGACTGATAAATCAATCATGCCTTTGTGTCCTCCGTGGTAGAACTTTTGGTTAAAATAAACGTGCATAAACAGCCGTCGCCTACAGCTATGGCCGTCAAAAAAAAGTGATTTTACAGTAACGAAACAACGGAGCAGAACATGTTAAAAAGAGTTATCATATTCGCAGCGATCATTTCAGCAAACATTGTCTGCGCGGCCGTGAAACCCGGTGAGAACATTCTCATCAATGGTGCTTTTGAGGCAGAACAGCTGGATTTTCCGATGTTCTGGCAGAAGGGAGGAAGTCAGACAGGCTTTGATCCAACGGGCGGTCCGGGCAATACTGGTGCTGTGATTTTCGACAATAAGGATTGTGCGGAAGGAATTAAAAGCACATGTCGTCAGTATGACCAGCAGATCATCGCTGGAGAAACCTACAAGATCAGCGGTTACGTCAAGACAATCGGATTTAAAAGCAGACATTGCGGAATCATTGTCCATAATAATGGCTGGTACAAAGCAAACGGGGTCACCTCATTTCCGGAGAATACCGACGGATGGCAGCATGTGGAGAAAACTTTCAAACTACATGAAAGTAAGGATGGTATTTACGGAATGGCGATCTTTGCCATCAGCTATACCGGCGAAATAAGTTTTGCGCAGATCAAATTGGAAGCCATCAGTAAAACCGCACTCCAGAAGAGTTCAATTTCGGCAATTCTATCCGAGCAGAATAATCCTCGACTGGTAGCATGGAAGCCTCTTCTCAATAAGATTCCTCTCTCCGATCCACATATGACCTTCCAACTCTTCGGAAAACTGGAACATGAACTCACCAACTACGATTGCGTATCTACCCTTGATGATACAACTGTTCGCAAATCGCCTCTCATGCGCAAACAGAACAGTATTGATCTAACTGGAATCCCGGCAGGGGACCACACTCTCAAAGTAGCCATTACGGAACGTGCATCAGGGAAAGCAGAGTTTGAAATGACGCATAAGATCTCCCTTGTCGATATTCCTGAAGTCGATGTGTCGGCGCATCGCCGTCTTAATAACCTGGTTGTGGAAGTGCTGGCTCAGCCATTGAAGGCTTCCAGAGAGCCGCAGACATTCGAGTTCTCGACCGTACGGGAGGGCTGGGTATTCATCAAAGCTGAAACCAAGGTAGACGCTTCGGATCTTAATGTTGCCCTTGATGGAGACAACACAGTTATCACCTCCACCACCGATCGTCATGAAACTTTCCGCAATCTGTCGCGGGGCAGTCACAGTATCGCCATCAAAGGTGCGACCACAGGTGGTAGGATCACGGTCCGCTCTATCAGCGAAATTTTCAACTATCCGGCCTGCGCCAACAGTAAAGTTCCACAGAACGGAAAGTACGACTGGGATTTCCACGTTAAACACATCTTCCCCGCTGTCACAATTCTCAACGGAGGAAACGTTCCGGAGGAACATCGCCCGAAGTTACGGCAGATGGGGTTGAAATGGCTGGCAAATGTCGGGACAACAAACCCGAAGGATGCGGCGGACCTAGTGAAACGCATGACAAAAAATGCCGGCATGACCGCAGCCTGGTACGATGGGTTCACATGTGACGAGCAATTTTTCAGTCGCCCCTCACTCGTACACTACACCGAAGCTCTACGCCTCTACAAAAACCCCGAGAATCGGCTCATCTACACATGGATTGTCGGCAAGCCCGGCTTGCCTGGCATACACAGCGATTTTATCAGCGCATCATTGAACGCATCACGAGGTCAAGGCCGACTCCTTTTCGAGGCCTACTGTCACAGCCGTCCCAGCGAAGCGGATGCCATCAGCTACCTTAATGATCGCGTCGTTGATACCATGGCGCAGTTCAACACATACTACCCGGATGCCGTTCTCGGGTCCGGTATGCTTTTTGGGAACTTTAATCAGATTCCTATCATCTCATTAGATGTCAATCCTGAGGTGGACTACAAGTATTACCTTGATATGCAATTGAATCTGATTGCCAACAATCCAGTCTTCAAGGATTTGGGCATTACCGGCTACTGGGGTAGCTACTACGACGATGAGGAGCTTTACCGCTGGTCATTCCGTCTGCTGCGTCACTACTGCGTTGAGGGAAAAACGGATATGTTGTCTAAAAAATTCGGATATGCTTATGCACCGGGACACCTCAAAAACTGCGATTTTATTGATGGGCTCAAGGATTGGAAAACGAGTTCGACAAAATCACTGCGAAGCGGCCGTTTTTCTGGATACGGCAAAAGCAGCCAGGGCCGCTGGGGCGCAGCCGGAGGCACAGGTGATAAGTTCTGCATATTCACTCGCGGCAAAGACGAACCGAGCACCCTGACCCAGAGCGCAACAGGGTTGACCCCGGGCAAAGTTTATACGCTCCAGTTCGTCACATCTGATTACAATAATATGAAGGCTGGCAAGTTCGATCCGAAGCAGCTTGGTCTTGATGCGGTTCTGGGAGAGGGTGCGGAGATCATACCTGAAAAATCTTATGTGTTTGTTGACAAACGAAACTCAGGCAAGCAAAAGAACAATGGCAAGGTGCGGATAAATCTGCATCACATCCGCTTCACGGCCATGGAGCCATCGTTCACAATAACATTCACCGACGCCATAGCTGCACCGGGAACAGAGATCGCACTGAACTACGTAATGCTCAAACCGTACTTTGATGATTAGAGAATGTTAGCGAAAATAGCGGACGGCGGGCCGCCATTCCTCCAGCAAGGCCAACTGCATGCATAATATCAATGGAGGGTCACGGGCTCCGTGACCGCGGATGGCGGGCCGCCATCCCTTCAGCAGTTACCCACAAAAAAGTCGGAATAACCTATTGATCTTTGAATTTTATACGGATTGAAAGTTGAACTTTCAATCTTGCGCCCTAATAAATAGGGGTTGACTATTTGCGGTTCCTCTCTCAAAATATATTTCCAACTCTGTTTGGAATGGTAAGGGATTACGTCAGGGGGACGTAGCTGTCGTTTCAATTTAATTTTTATTGTAAAGGAATGAACTTATGAGTTCTCATAATGGTTTTTCTCGGCGAACTTTCCTCGCCGGTTCCGCTGCTGCAACTGCAGTTTCTCTCTCGGCAACGCATGTCTATGGTCAGAAATCAAGTGCTGAATTTCGCTTTGCGAAGGTCGGCTGTGGTGGTATGGGTGGTGGTGATCTTAATAGCGTTGTTGCTAGTGGTGGTAAGTTAGTTGCCATGTGCGATGTGGATGATGCCAAGGCCAAGGGCTCTTACGATAAATATCCTGATGTCCCCAAGTTCAAAGATTATCGCGTGATGCTTGAAAAGATGGATAAAGAGATCGACGGTGTGGTGATCTCCACTCCGGATCACACCCATACAGTGGTGGCTCTGGATGCAATGAAGCGTGGCAAACATGTTTATGTCCAGAAGCCGCTGGCCCGGACCTTCGAGGAGTGCCGTTTGATGCTCGAAGCCTCGCGTAAGTATAAAGTTGTGACCCAGATGGGAAATCAGGGCCACGCAGGTCCGGGACTTATCCTGTGGAAGAAGATGATGGATGCCAAAGCCTTCGGTGATATTAAAGAGGTACACAGCTGGTCAAACCGTCCAATCTGGCCGCAGGGTATGACAGAGATGCCCAAGCCGGAGACCATACCTGATACGATGGACTGGGATTTATGGCTTGGCCCAGCAAAGACGCGTCCCTATTCAAGCGTCTATGCCCCGTTCAAATGGCGTGGCTGGTGGGATTTCGGTTGCGGAGCTATGGGCGACATGGCCTGTCACAATATGGATCCCGCTTTCTGGATTTTGCAATGGGGTCTGCCGACTTCAATCAAGGCACAGGCTTCGGCTCCGGCAGTCATCGCCTATCCTAAGTGGTCTATTATTGAGTACACCTTCCCTGCTTCACCTGTCTGTCCTGAGGGCATCAAGATGACATGGTATGATGGCAAGAAGCTGCCGGCCAAACCTCAGGGTTGTCATCCTCAGTTGGATGTGGGTGGTAACGGCTGTATGATTGTCGGTTCTGAAATGACCGCTATGGGTGGTTCGCATGCCAGTCCTCCACGTCCGATTGCTCTGGGTGGTAAGGAGTTTGGTCCTGAGGTTAAAGAGGCAGAGCGGTTCTGGCGTGATGAGCTGAAAAAGACCAAGGGCTGTAATCATTACAAGCAGTGGGTTGATGCCTGCAAGGCAAATGACCGCACTATGCCTGGCAGTAACTTTGAGTATTCTGTGCCGATGACACAGGCTATTATTCTGGGGTGTCTGGCACTGCGTTTTCCTGGAGAGGAGCTGAAATGGGATGCAAAGAAAGCTTGTTTCTCCAATCATGACGAGGCAAATAAATGGTTGTCATTTCAGCCGCGTGCCGGATTTATTTTAAAGGCATAACAGGAGAAGTGCGTTAGTTAGTTAGTTAGTTAGTTCATCACTGCTGATTAAACACGAGGCTGTCGCCTGTGCGACGGCCTTTCTTGTTGGATTACGTTCTGGCAATAAGAAAATATAGAAAGACGATATAATGATATTCCGGTTTTTGTTGATGGCAGCTCTTTTTGTTGCATTTCTGATATTTGCAATTCGTTTTCGGAAAGCAAATCCGAAGCTGTTTGCGCGTCTGACTCCGTGTATATATATCGTGCTTGCCATCATCTTCGGGGTTGAAGCGTTTCTTTCTGCTCAGCCAACGTTTCTCGCATGGGCGGTTTGTTTTCTGTTTCTTTTCTTCGGCATTTCGGGATTTGTCAAAACACGGCAAAGTAAGAGTGCTGGGAAAAAGTGAGCGAAACCTCAAACCTCAAAAAAAGAACATGAACGACGGGTTCCCATCCATCCAGAGCATTTGCTACGTATTCCCGAAGAAATTCGCCGCCAATTGATATTTGAGGAGGGCTATGGAATACCATTCGGTGTCACAGACTCGGAAATTGCGGCCCAGACGGGGGGCATTGCCACACGCCACGCAATATTAGCCGATCTGGGTAAAGTTATCATTACAAAGCCTGTATTAGAGGATTTACAGGAACTTCGCGAAGGAGGAACACTTTGGGGTTATGTGCATTGTGTCCAGCAAGCGGATATCACCCAGGCGGCAATCGATCGCAAGCAGACGCTGATTGCCTTTGAGGATATGTTTGTCTGGACTCCTGAGGCCCAGGTTGGCCGCCACACGTTCTATAAGAACAACGAAATGGCTGGCTATTGCGCAGTAATCCATGCCTTGCAACTCAAAGGTATCGATGGACACTACGGAAACCAACGTAAAACGCTCCTTTTCAGTTTTGGAGCTGTCAGCCGCGGGGCGATTTACGCCCTCAAGGCGCGTGGGTTCAGAGATATCACAATCTGCATTCAGCGCCCCGACCACGAGGTGCGTGAAGAGGTGCTTGATTGTCACTATCTCCGGGTTAGGACGGGAGAAGAGGGCGAGCCTCGTATGTTGGTGGTGGAACACGATGGAACTGAGAAACCGTTGACGGATTTGATCCGTGAAGCAGATATCATCATTAATGGGACCTTTCAGGAAACGGCAAACCCTATCCAATATGTGACCGAAGCGGAAAGCTCATGCCTCAAGCCTCACAGTCTGATTATTGATGTCAGTTGCGACGAGGGGATGGGATTCTTTTTTGCCAAGCCGACTACATTCGAGAATCCAATGTTTAAATATGAAACAGTAGATTATTACGCTGTGGATCATACACCAAGCTATCTCTGGGAAAGTTCCGAAATTACACTTTCAATGATTGATAAAAAATGGTTATATAGGTCAATATAGAAGCCGGAATAATGAAAGGCAATGGAAATGAATAATAAATCAAAGTCTGTTAGTCGTCGCACCTTTATCAAGGGTGCAGGTGTTGCCACGGCATCCATCTCCGCACCATTAATTTTGACATCGGGTTGCTTGAGTAAGCGGTTTGCGCCATCACATAAGATTACCCTTGGATTTATTGGCATGGGGAGCCAGGGAAATAGTCGTAATCTGGGAACATTTCTGAATCAGGATGATGCAAAGGTTCTGGCTGTCTGTGATTGCCGGCTATCTGCGGCACTGGAGGCTAAAGAGATAGTTGATAAGCGTTATGGTAACAGCGATTGCGCCGTTTATCAGGATTTCCGTGAGATTATTAACCGCCCTGATATAGATGCGGTTGTCATCTCCACTCCTGATCACTGGCATGTGCCAATGTCGATGATGGCGCTGCGTGCCGGCAAGGATGTTTTCTGCGAGAAACCCAGCCTCTATATTAAAGAGGGGATGGAACTGGTTGATGAGGTGAAAAAGCGCAATGCCATATTCCAGTGGGGCATTGAGGATCGTTCGCTGATTAAATACCACCGTCTGGCTGGATGGGTACGCAACGGGGCTATTGGTGAACTGAAAACCATCCATGTTCGATTGCCGGGTAAAGAACCTTTTCTTCTCGATAAACCGGCACCGGTTCCCGATGACCTGGACTGGAATCTGTGGCTTGGACCAGCACCTTTACAACCCTATACTCCCTCTATCACCGGTAGGTTTAACTGGCGGTTGAATGCCGATTTTGGTGGTGGTATGCTGACGGACTGGGGTGCGCACCTGATTGATACAGCCCAGGTTGCAAACGGCATGGAGGCGAGTGGGCCTGTGGAGGTATTTGGCAAAAAACGTAAGCTTGATCCGAAAATATATCAGACAAATGCTCCGGTTGATTTTAAACTGCACTATCGCTATGCCAACGGAGTTGAGATGTTTGTAGATGATGGTGAGGAGGTCGATCTGAAATTTGTGGGAACAAAGGGCTGGGTGCGTTGCGAAGGTTGGGATGGCATCTGGACCGCAAGTGATCCTTCCATTCTGCGTATCAAAGATTTTGGTCGCAAAATGTGGACGCTACCTCCGATTGAGCATCGTGATTTTCTTAACAGCATGCGCTCCCGAAAACCTCCGGCATATTTTGCTGAGGCGGGTCATCGTCTCTCAACCACCCTGCACCTTGGGCATATCGCAATTCGCAGTGGCAGAACCATCCGGTGGGACCCGAAGGCGCAGTTTTTCGCCGACGGGGATACGGAGAGTGCCAAGAGCATCGTTTATGACCGTCCCGCCCGTGATTGGGAACGGGCATGATCGTTAATTGAATATTGTTATGTGCGTTCTGCTGGGTTCTGATGGTAGTAGGCTTTGAACTCCTCATAGAGCTCGGGATGATCCTCTTTCAACTGATGCGGTTTCTCAAAAAATATCTCTGTCACAACTGCAAAAAACTCAGCTGGCGCCGTTGCTCCGTATGGTCGGATAACCGACTTTCTGTGTTTGGAAACATCCGTCTGCAGCTTTTTGTATTCTTTTGTCAGGATGCGTCCCCAGTCGCGGTACTCCGAAATGCTACTCAAAACCGGTGCCCCGTTTACTGCCCCTGAGAGCAAATCGAGCTGGTGGGCAAATTCATGAAAAACAACGTTATTTCCATCTTCAGTATTCTTTGATCCGCCAATCGTATCTGTCCACGAGAGCACAATCACTCCCCCGCTCGACGATAGACCAGAGACCGGGACCTCCTCCTCTGTTATGAGTCCGTTATTGTTGCGACTCATCCCCTTATGGTTAATACCTGATGGATAAACCAGAATGCTGACCAGCTGATCGTAGTAGTTATTTTCAAGGTTGAGCAGCAGAAGGCATGCCTGTGCCGCAACCGTCACCTTAATTTCATCAGTGATCTCTAAACCACCGCACCCCTCAAAATTTTTTTCATTGATAAAAACTTTTATGAGATCCTCCAGATGTTCTCGTTCCGCGGCATCAAGCTCCTTAAAGAACGGGACATTCTTATCAATAATGGAAAACCACTCCTTAGGGAAGGGCATGAGGTCGAGCGCTTTTCTTCGCCGGTCGCGAAAGGGATGAAAAATACTCATAGTTAGGGAGGTTAGAGGTGTGAGGTTTGAGGTTTGAGGTTTGAGGTTTGAGGTTTGAAGGCGCGATCGGTGAAGTTGAGATAGCATTCCCAGTCAAAGGGAGCGATGCCATGTTCACCGGGACGACGGTGGTACCCGAGATGGGTGCTGCTCACAGGGACATTTTCCTCAGGCCATTTTTCGGCAGGCAACCCTGGGAGTCCGAGGAACTGCCAGACAGGCTCAGCGGCTTTCATGCTGAGGAACTCTCCGTATGGATCAAACCATCCTTTGGGAAAGCTGGAGACATAGAGTCTGCGGGGTGCGCAGGCTGCTAGCAGCATGTGTTGATCAAAGGTCAGGGCCTCCTCGTTGTCGCTGTACTTCCGGTAGTTGCCGCAGAACCAGTGGGGAAATGTCTTGTTCTGGAACGAGACATTCTCGCCGAAGTCGCGTTTGGCCGGCGGTGTGCCGCCGCCTCCGGTCTGATTAGGGATGACCACAGCAAAGCGCTCGTCCTTTGCCCCTGCCAGCAGAGCGGCCTTGGCCAGACGGGAACAGCCAATAACGGTTACTTGCTTGGAGTTGATAGCTTTCTCTTTCTCTATCATATCCATGCCGCGTATCAGAGCCCATGCCCAGGCAGCCAGGGAGGTGGTGTAATTACCGGGAATAGGTCGGGTTTTCGGGGGAAAGAGAACGTGCACCCCGTTGGTGTAGCCGTCGTCATAATCCGGATCGATCTCTCCATAGCAGGCTGTGACCAGCGCATAGCCGCGTTCAGTCAGAGTTTTGACTGGCCAGGACTGGGATGCCTCTGGTGCCGCACTCAAAGCGCGGCTCTTTTCCGAGGCGCGGTTGTCGGCAATAAAATGCTTCTTGTTATTGCGCAGCCAGCCATCGGTTACCAGAATTTCTTTATCCGGGAGAATCTCCTGATTGCCGTAGAAGTTGAGACCGATGAAGGCCGGAACAGCTCCGGAAACATTTTTGGGGAGGAAAAATATCCAGTCGATTTTCGGTCCCTTATTCTCTTTGTTGAACCACATGCGGATCTGCTTGCGGATAACGGTTCCGTTCAAAGTCTCACCGCTCTCAATCAGCTCTGTGCGCATGACAGCGGGGCGGGGCGGAATGATGCCGTACATCTGGTCCTCAAAGATTGCGAGGACCTCCTGGCGGCGCTGCGGCCACTGATCACGCGATGTGAGTTTTTCTCCATTGGCAAAGGAGAGCGGGTCGGGCACGTCATAGGGGGCGACCTTGCTTTCGTCATAGTTTGGTGGACGAGCTATCACAGGATTAGTAAAAAGAGAGCATAGCAGGAGGAATGTAAGAATGGTCTGTGTGTGCATAATAATCCTAAAAGTATTGCAAGCATTCTGCTTGCCTCAATAATAAGCCAAGCAAGATACTCAGGCTGCCATTAATAATAACTGATTGTGTCGATTATAGCAAAATGCATTTAATCACACCCACTGAAATGGGGCGCATCTGCGATTATGTTGTTGTGCGCAAATGGGGTATGCCCTTGACTCAAGTTGGTGCCACATATGGTGGTCAACCCTTCTTCTTGCGGCCCAGAACGCCTATAACCATCTGCGCGTATTGGAGCGGTTCACCAACAACTGCCTGTTCAAGCAGTCGGTATA
>JAQIBS010000160.1 GCA_027858965.1 Kiritimatiellia bacterium | reverse complement strand
ACAGGCAGTTGTTGGTGAACCGATCCCATACGCGCAGATGGTTAAAGGCGTTCGGGGCCGCAAGAAGAAGGGTTGACCACCATATGTGGCACCAACTTGAGTCAAGGGCATACCCCATTTCCGACAAACCTTTTTTCAACGGTCTTAAAAAATCATTAATAATCGCCGTTGAAGTGCTGTTCATACTGCTATCGAGACTCGACATCGCCGCCGCAAAAATTCCCGCAACAATCAAACCTGAAACCCCGTTAGGCAGTTGATTCATAACAAACCAGGGAACTATGGAGTCAGTCGCCATTCCCGGGTCCAGCAATGCCGGCTGGTTCTTGTAAAAAACATACAGCGCCGTTCCAAGACAATAAAAGAGGAGTGCACCTGGAATCGATATCAATGCATTACCCCAGACCGAACGGCAGGCGGCCTTCTCATCTTTAACCGTCAGATAGCGCTGAATCACCGTCTGATCAGATGTATAGGGAATCGTATAGGCAAATCCTGCCAGCAGTATAACCAGCAGTGATGGCGTTGATAGCGACCACGCAGGATTCATATGCGCCATGCGGAATTTTGAATCGGCAATGCCGGTTCTGAATATCTCAGCCACACCGCCATCAATACTGTGGGCAATCACCAGAAAACAGATCAGGGCACCGCCCAGAAGAACAATCACCTGAACCACATCCGACCATATCACCGCTTCAATTCCACCCAGTGTTGTATAGATAATGCAGAATATACCCATTGCGAGAATACACATATAAATATTCATGCCGGTTACCGTTGAAAGAGCAATTGAAGGCAGAAAAACAACAACCCCCATTCTTGCCACCTGGAAGATAACAAAAGTGGCACTGGCCAGCATCCTTACATATGAATTAAAACGTTTCTCCAGATATTCATAGGCTGTATTCACATTCAAACGACGGAAAAAGGGAATAAACACAAAAGCAGCTAATGGAGCGCCCATAAAGAGAACCGCTCGACTTGGCAGAAAGTAAAGCCAGTCACTGGAAAAACAACGCGCCGGTGTCGCCATGAATGTAATAGCACTCAGTTGGGTTCCATAAATACTCAATCCAGCGGCCCACCATGGAATCCTGCGACCAGCCAGAAAAAAGTCCGCTGTGCTCTTTTCCCGTCCGGCAAAATAAAAGCCCATTGCAACCAGCAGAATCAGATAAGTGGCTAGCACCGAATAATTTAACAGCCCAAAACCCCGCTTCGGAGATTTAATAACTCCCTGCCATACAAGCGGTGTGCGCACACCGGGACGAATTTCGCCGGAGGGAATTACAATTCGTCCATCCCACATCACAGCCGATGTCACTGCTGGGCAAACCGGTATCTCCCCCTGCTTAATCCAGGTATCTGTGATCGTATGGTAAACCAGTATATCCCCTAAAAATCCGGGATGTTCAGCAGGATGATCTGGAACACTCCGTGTGCCATCAGGTCCTCCGAAAATCAGAATCTGACTTTGTCCCAATGGCAGGCAGGTGGATGAACGCACTGGACGCGGCAGGGAGGCAAGCTCTTTCCACTCATTCTTGGCCGGCGTATAACGCCAACCATCCTTGAAGAAAACTTTTTCTTTATCTCCGTTATCCGCTATACGCTCTCCCAATCCTCCGAAAATATAGAGATGCTCTCCAAAGCCATCACTCTGCGCTGTTGCAAGCGGGTTGATTCGCGCCTGCCCCGGAAAATCCAGGAGCTTTTGCCATTGAAGATTATCAGAAATATTTAACGCAGATAGATCCAGCGACCATAATTCATTTCCAGGCTTTCCATTATCAGCACTTCTTCCGCAGGTTACAAAAACGGTATGGCCGACCTGAGCCCCAGCCGCATAGCCACAGGGGTGAGGTAGGGCAGGCAGTTCTTTTTTCTGTATCTTTTTTGAAACACCGTCCCACTGCAACATGAAAACATCTGTTGAGTAATGACCGTCACTACACCCGCCGATACAGACCAGTCCCTGATCCGTAGAGATGGAAACACCGTAGGCCAGGGCTTCTTCAAGATCCCCAGCTTTATGCCAGACGCATTTACCGTCCACCTGCTCCAGCACATAAATCGCTTTATGCCAGGCCTTACGCCCATTCTTCCAGGGAGGTTCTTCAGGAAAATTCGTTCCTCCGGCAATAATCAGGGCATTATTATGTAATCCGACAAACGGACCACCCAATCCAATCGAATCAGGGATCTCAGCCAGTTCGGACCAGCTGATCAAGGAATTTTCTTTGCGTTTCATATTTCCGCCATGGGCTATGAATGGTATCAGGAAAAGTAACACAAGCTTCCAGCTTGTGAGCAAGCAGGATGCTTGCTTTACATTTTTTTTCGCACTCTTAAAGACTTCATTCATCATTTTAAAGAACTGCTCCCTGTTTCCTTAGATTCTCCTGCAGCACAGGAATACATATTTCTCCGAAAATGCTGCTTTCTGCTTTTACCGTCATTGCAGCAGCGATGCCCGCCGCCTGCCCCATTGCCATGCAGGGGGCCATAACCCGCAATGGACCAAGAACTTCACGCTCAGCGGAGACCGCACGTCCGGGACAGAGCAGATTGCTGACCGGTTGCGGAATCATAATTCGGAACGGTATCGGAACCAAACCTCTGCTGATCTTCTTACTGACATCGTGCATTGGCTGGTAGCTGGGCCGCTTTGGATCAGGCATATCCCACCCGTAACCACTGTAGCCAATTGTATCATCAAACTCCTTGCCGCTCAAAAGATCTTGTACGGTTAACACATACTCACTTTTCAGCCGTCTTGACTCACGGATACCTAGCATTGGGGCAACCGCTTTAATAATAGCATTCTTAAAACCGGGAACATTCTCACGCAGAAAATCAAAGAGTTGAATGGTATCCTTACGGGCTCTTATATATCCATTTGTGATAGACTCTCCATCTATTCCATCCACACAGCAGATCCGCGATGTGTTCACCATAAACAGGCCAGTCCGTTCAAGTTGCACGGTTATCAGCCGATCATAATCCGCATGCCATTTTCCCTCAACCTTCCACTGCTCAATCTCTTTTAGAAAACGGGTTGAGTTATGTTTATTGATATATACGGTAAACTCCGCTTGATCTACATGATCTACATGCAGCTGAAGAGTTGTCGGAGCAACCCCCTGTTCAGCCCCCTGTCCAATCAGGTATTCACACCCGGAGAAAGCGGCAATGTCGGCGTCTCCTGTGGCATCTATAAAGGTTTTTGCACCCACTGCGCTAAATCCGCTCTTGTTAAAAATCACCAGGTTTGAAATACGTCCATTCTCAACCAAGGCATCTACCACCTGAGTTGCCAAAAGAACATTAACTCCGGCTTCCATCATTTTTTTATCGAGCAGCTCAGCCATGCGGTAAGGATCAAAGGGAACTCCAGCTGTCAGGGTTCCTTCGGCACCTCCCCATCCGAAAGGTGAGTGAGAGCCATCTTTCTCCGGTTCCGGCAGAAGGGCGAATCCTGCGTTTACAGCCTCTTCGGAAAGTTCTTTGAAAATTCCTCCGACAATCCACTCTTTGCAATCAACAGAACGACCGCCCAACCAGTGCGAGACAAGCCCGGATGTTGCAGTGCCACCAAGCTGCCCCTGACCTTCCAACAGCAGAACCGATGACCCGGCACGTGCAGCAGCCAAGGCTGCGGCACATCCTGCCGGACCTCCCCCGGCAACAATGACATCGTAAACGGTTTTATCTTCTTCAATATTTTTTCTGTATTCAATCATTTTGTATAAATTCTTTTTTTGTTGAAAGCAGTAATCTCCTGTTAATCCTGCCGTGCCACGTCGTAGCCTCTAGCGTAGACGAGTCAAAAAATTACTTGTGGCTATGCTGCGCTGTGTTCTCTGTGGTTACTCATCCAGTTTGAAATGCACGCCGACCACGGAGTGCTTGTCCTTACCGGGTTTATACTTGATGTAGGTTACCGCAAAAATGGTTTCATCAGGCAACAGCGATAGTGCTGCATATCCACAATCCCAGCCTGCATTGCTATGCAGGAGTTTTATGCGTTTTCCCAGGCGCTTCTTTTTAATATCATCATAAGTTCCAACCCAGGCAACAAAGTGACCTGCGGTCGGACTCTTCGGAGCCGTATCACGAAAGGCTATCACCCAACGACCATCTTTACACTGCACTCCATGATGACGATGACCTGTAAGCCCCCATGAAGAATCTTCCATGGCACTCCAGCTTTTTCCCTCGTCCCGACTGAAGATCAGTTTGCTGTGCGCATTTTTTACATTATCGCGCAAGACAGAGCAAATTTCGCTACCATCAGGTGAGCGTAGCAGGAAAGGTTCACAGAGGTTCATCTCCAAATGCTGTGCAATACAGTGCGCTTTACTCCAGGTTAACCCGCCATCAAGCGATCTCATTTGAAAAACACGGTTCCACTTTTTTTTCTTTTCCGGCCAGCGGTCGTTGTACTGTGCAAGGTATGAACCATCCTTAAGTTTTATCATTGAGCAGATCGGCATCACGCAGGTGACCGGAATTGAGGGTAGCATCTTCCAGGTTTCCCCGTTATCCTCACTCATCACCCGTGCCATTTCAAGAGCGCGATTATTTCCGGGATCAGCTTTTCCGCAGGCAAAAATAAAGAGCCGTTCTTTCCCCTGCTTATCCTGCATCCGGTAGATAGCAGGACAGTTCTTATAATTCCCAAAGGCTTTGGGCAGCCGTTCATCTATGCGTTTCCAGGTTTTACCACCATCTTCACTCAATCCAAGCGGTCCGCATGGCCCACCGTGATTCAAGGTCCAGACCGCAAACATGGTTTTACCATCCTTCAATAAAACGGTAGTAGCGTGTCCCTGATAAACATCAGGGGTTCCTGCCTCAATAATTACATGCTTTGAGGTATCAGTTGAAAGATCCCGATAGGGTGCATAAGGTTGTTGGGCATTAGCGATTAATGCGGTCAGCATTATAATTGGGATAAATAAAATTTTCATTTTTAACTTTGTAGATTGCGTCCACCGCATAGCGGCGGACATACTGAGAAAATTCGATTATACCCACCGCAATACGATGGATATAATCTTGATTATTACCTTAATAAAACCACTTAGCGAACAAGAATCACCGTTCCTGAGTTGTAGATCAACCGGATCTCATTTGTCCGGCGGGTGATCTGCCATTTATCAGGCAAGCCTATTAACTCAGGCATTCCTGTGATATCTGAACCACTGCAGATTACGTATGATTTTTCATCGTTCAAATCTTCTGGATTATCAACCACAATCGAAGATCCCGGAGCATAGGTCAATGCTCCGTTTACATTCAGAGAGCTGCAGGTTAATCCGTCAGCACTCATCTGGATGCGTGTTTCTCCATTGACGGTCAGGGTACCGTTAACTGTCAGAGTTCCCACGCCGTTGGTGCTTCCCGGTGCGACAAAACCACTGGAAGAAACCGTAAGTCCGCTTGTAGGTAATACCAGGAGGCCGGAGCCCCAGAGCCCACTGCCGGAAGCAAGGGAGTAGGTTGCGCCTGAGAGACTGAGTATTCCACCATCGGCGCCAAGGTCGCCGGTAAAGCCGAGTGTGCCGGTCATATTCAGCCTGCCTGCCCCGAGTTTGGTCAGGCCACCATCTTTGGCCGGTTGACCGCCGCGTGAATCATGGGCCAGCGACTGGGCAATCGTAATAGTATCACCACTGGTATCAATTTTAGCACCGCCTGCACGAACTTCGCATTTATCAAGGTACCGCATAAAGATGGTGCTGGAAGAAAGCGCTTCAAGGATGCCGCCATCAAAGAAAAACTGGCTGTATGATTGAACATCCCGCATCAGTCCTACGCTGAGACGACCATCAACAAGGTAGACCGTGCCAGTGGCTCCGGCATAAAGACCAATCGTTAGTCCGTATTGTTTCTCTGGAAAAATGGCATGCCCTCCCGACACCTTTAGTTCTCCGGTGCAACCGTTGCGACCAACGTAGACAAGATTGGAGACCGTGAGTGTTCCTCCGTAAAGGTTGCAGTAGCTTGTAGCCGCCGAGGCACCGTTAATTCCGCCGATGTAAAATTTGTCGGCAACAACCGCATCACCTCCGTATTGGTTGAAGGTGCCGCTGCCGGTCGTGTAGCCCAGAATAATCCTATTCCGCACATAAAGATCCGCGCCGGGATAGAGGTTAAACGTGCCTTTGGAATCTCCCAGATTGCCCATATATAAACCCTGACTGGTGCCGTTGACCTTCAGTGAGCCATAACAGTCAACCACACCGATGCCCTCGCGTCCAACCTGCATGATAGTTGCGAGCTCCGTAACAGATTCCAGCCCACAGAACATATATCCTTCTGCGGTGGAGGAAGCATATGAGATGTAAAGACTGGGCGTTTCAATCACGCCGGCCACATTACTGATCGAGCCAACGCCATTATATCCTCCCATGATACTCGAACTAGACTCTATCATGCCGCTAGCCAGCGTCAGCGATCCTGTTGCGTCTGCAACGTGGCCAATATAGATTGAAGGAATAACAGTTTCACCATCATCAATATACATGCTTCCCTGTGATCCGGCGTAATGTCCAATAAACAGTTTGGGTGCTTCAATGCGTCCACTCAAATTAGTGACACAGCCAACACCATTATATCCAACCTCGAAAGATGAACTTGCATTTATTGTGCCTCTAGCCAGCGTCAGCGATCCTGTTGCATTTGCATCATTTCCAATATAGATTTCAGGAGTGACAGTTTCACCATCATCAATATACATGCTCCCCTTTGACCCGGGGAGATTTCCAACATACAATTCAGGTGTTTCTATTCTTCCATTCAAATTACTGACACAGCCGATGCCTTCATATCCTGAAGAAAACTCAATTGCTGTTTTCATTAAGGTGTTATCCAGAATCAGCGTACCGGTTCCACCTGTTTTAAAACCCACCCGGACATTACTCGAGGTTATATTACTATTAGAGGCATATACGGTCCCCACAACACCCGCACTGCTGCCGAGGCGGAGTGAACTGCAATCCACAATTGCGCTTCCGATCAGTTCAGCATATCCTTTCGAACCTGCAAGATCGGCAACCGAAAAATCACTGTTGCAATCGATTATAGAGTTGGTGGCATAAAAATTTCCGGCCGTAGTAAAACCAACCGCAACCCAGGGAACACTTGTCATAGTTGTGTCAGTAATGCTCATTGTCCCTTTTCCATTTATTCCTCCTCCGTGCCCCATCAGGGCATGTGATCCTTGCAGAAGAAGCGTACCACCCTGCTGCACATAGCTACCGAAAGCACCGTGCCCAACAATAAATTTACCAAGAACAACATCCGTATCAGTAAAAGTTACACTTCCTGTCTTGTATTCCCCGACATAGAAATTGCTGGTTGAGTTAAAGCTTCCGTCTGTTTGGGTCAGTCGGCCGTCAACACCGTCGCATCCGACAAAAACTTCTCCACTTGAGGAGTACGCAGTGGTCGCACCTGTGATGTCCAGAGCTCCCTTGATTTTCAACCCGGCAGTTGACTGCGAGCTATCCAGCGCGGCACTCCCGTTGACCCATGCCAATTCACTGGCAGCAGGAATGTGCGAAAGGCTCCAGTGTGCGGTATCGCTCCACAGTCCAGTACCGGTAAACACATTGTCTGCGGCAAGGCAGACGAAGGGAATAAACCCTACCAAGAGCCCCATTGCCGTCCGACGGATTATTGATATTTTCATACTTTCTCCTCATTCATTTGTTTTTTACTTTTACTTTCTTCATAACTTAATGCAAAGTCGTATTTTATCACTCTGTTACAGTGTGATTTATATCCATTATCTTTCCAGAATTTTGAACATGAGCCGGCAGGCTGTCTTCCGTTTCAACGGGTCAGCATTATGACTCGTTTTCGTGTTTTCCATCATTGCCAGAAAAAGTTTCGTAGTGACGGATTCTGACGCAATGTTGCTTTCAGCTTCTGCAACCTCGCGAGCCAATTCGCCTGGATCGAGCTTACCATTACGCAATTGAACAAAGCCCCGAGCCCAGACCTCTGCAAGTGTTTCCGATAAAAGAGCATCAGGTTTTGCATCGTAACTCGCAAAGAAGCCCCGGGTTCCGAAATACTGCACGGCGGGAACCCAGGCCTCATTAGATTTTACATCCACATCATTGAAAAAACTCACCATAAAATGATTTTTCACCAGGGTTCGAATCAACAGGTCGGAATCAAGCGCAGCCGGAGTCGTTTTTTCTTTCATCGCAAGAGCTGCTGCAAAACCCGCCGCTTCGCCAGTCTGTATCCAAACCGGCTCAAGACGCACCGCCCCCCACGCTACATGCGTAGCACTCAGGCAGACAGGTACCAGCAGATTATCCACGCCCTGCGGTAGTAATGTCCGGTAGGGAATCTGAGCAGGACGCGATTCCTCTGCCAATATGAGTTTGCCATCATACGGAAATCCCGGACGCGTGTTGGTTGTGCAGGCGTGTGAATCCATGGACCAGTCCGTGATAGCGACACTGTCCGCAAAAACCGGTGTCCGGGCATAATCCGAAGCGATGACGTTGTCCTGCTCGCGGAACAGAAATCGTCCGACAATACGTCTCGCTTCACGCACGTACATCTCATAAGGGATATTGTCGTTATCTGTATACTCATCGAGCGGTAATCCAATTCCCTGAAAATATTCACGTCTGCCTTCCGGCACGGAGGGGTCATTCTGGAGAAAATACATGAGGCCAAGCGCAAAATTTTTGTGCCGTTCGATGATCTTCTCACGCATAGGCCAGTCAGCCTCCGGATAATCGTGGTTTTCACCGGGCAGGATAGCGTTGTTAAATGTTGCTTTGCCGTTAAGAACACCCTTGCCCATGCCCTTACGATTATAGTGGATATACTCACTGCGATCATATCCGGCAGGTTTTTCCGGCAATCGCAGGTTTTCAGGTTCAGAAGATAGACAGAATCGATAGTTGTAGGCCTGTATGGCATTGTCGGCTGTAAAGGGACTTTCCGGGTCGACTCTTTTCTGACGGTGATTGTAAGGACGGATGTTCAGTCGCCCATCGACCGCATCCTGGGGGCCTTTTTCCCGTTCAATATCGGTGAAGACAACTCCAGCATGCGGCTCGCCGGTCTCATCGCGCCCCTCGCGGCCGACACGGCAAGGAACTCCCGCCTCGGCGGCCAGGTCACCTTCATAAGTGGCATCGACATAGATACGACCGTAGACCGAGATGTTGTTAGTTGACCCGTACTCGCGAAGCGTAAGTGACTTCAGCAGTGCTCCTTCTCGCGCAACGGAAACCGGAATATGTGAAAGTAGTGTAGTGATACCCGGTTCCGACGACACGAGCCTGTTGAGACAGTGTTCCGCAACGGAGGGTTCAAAATTAGACAGCGGATAATGATCCTGAGTGAACCTTGCCCGATCATATTGAGCAGAATTCTCACCGTAGGTTGCCCGGTAATAGGCCTCAATAGCCTTAGCAATTTCATTAAAAATGGGTGCACGCTGTCCGGAGTAGAGCGCGTCCCATTGCATGAGTCCATTGGACAGCATCCCACCCAGATGGCGATTGTGCTGGACAAGCAGGACACTTAGCCCCTCCCTCGCTGCTCGCACAGCACAGGCAATGCCGCCGGGCGTGCCGCCAACGACCACCAGATCGTAACGCTGACCATTCACCTCCCGCGCATTTGAGGACCGAACAGGCTGAACGTTCAATCGCTTAGGGGGAACGGAACCCATGACCGGTTTTCCGAACCCGATGCACACCGCTGACAAAATCAGTATTGCACAGCCCATTTCTGTTGTTTTCATCGTTTTCATTATTTTTTATTATCGAAGGCCTGCATGTCCAGCGAATTATCAATGTATTAGAATCAAGGTGCCCTGCTGTTTGAAGTATTTCAGATCCAGATATTCCATCACGGCCTCCGTGTCGGGAGAAGAGAGCGCCGTGTTGTAAATCAGAATTTCCGCTATCTGGCCGTCAAACACACGTGTGTTATCATAAATATTGGCGAGACGACCTATGCGCGTCATTATATGACTGACAACGTCCGCATCTGTATCTGTTATCACAATATTATTGAATGCAGTCCGATCCTCAGCCAGCAGACGACCGGTAAGGGTACCCGCTGCGTTTCCATTCATAGCACCGGTGGTTCCATTCCAGTTTCCGCACATCACAAACCACTGATTGGTATTATCCGGAAGAAAATCGGCTGTTTTCATAGCCGCTTCGCTATTGCGGACAAAAAGCCGGGCGGCGGCATCACCACCGTTCATGAAAGAACCCCACTGATAATCCTGTACAGATGGTCCTCCAGCTGTTTCAACGGCTCCCGCAGTGCACAGGATGGAACGTGTTGTACCACCTCCGGCTTTCTCCGGCCTGAAGACAGTGAACCAGGTCAGTGTGTTGGTTACCAGTGCCGATGTCTCCCCCAACTCAAGATAAGGGGCCTCTGATTCCGCAAAATCCAGTATAGTGAAAGGCTGGCCGTTGGGCATGTTAGTAGTCAGCAACCAGGGTTGATCGTCGGACACCGACTGACTAAAATCCTGCCAGCCTCCGAGGGAGGCGTTATCCGCCCATACAGAGACGCTGCCGTCCGAATTTGTCAGGGAAGAGGAACCCTGCAAAGCGACCAGAAGGTTATTCGTTACCGGAACCGATAAAGCTGAGTCATTTGTTACAAAATCAACCTCCACAGTCGCATTCGACCCGACCTCCAGAGAACCGGCCCTCCAATACGTCTCACCATAACCTGATAAAGGAAATGTCATCAAAGTAAGAATATTGGATGTCGTGCCTGAAAGCGCATCGCTGACTGTTTTTGCTAACCCGTTTGTCAAAACAATATTGGACTCCGCCGTCTCCCAAGTCTCTTCTATCGGAGTATCACTCAGGGTCTCCGCCAACTCAACAGAGTTTGTCTCCAGAAGAACAACGTAATTTACATTGCTTCTTCCCGCAATGTAATCATCTGAAACGGCGCTATTCCAAGTAATCTGAGTTAAATCAGGATTGTCCTTCAATGCGGCAAAACCCATGGTTCCTGGTCCGTCTGTTCCCGTCCAGGCATATATATTAAAACGCACCCGGACAACGCGCATATTCGCAGGACATATCGGCAGGCGCAACCGGAAAAGACCAAAACGACTTACGCTTTCATGATCGCGAGCAGCGTAAAAGTAGTCTTGATAATCTTCATAATTGTAAGTCGG
>JAQIBS010000142.1 GCA_027858965.1 Kiritimatiellia bacterium | reverse complement strand
CACCGGGTGTCTCTCTCTAAAGTGTCGTTTTGGTTTACAACATAATAGAGGTTTATGCCCGGTGTTTTAAGCATTATTTAGCATTATTTACCCACAGATTCAGCGGAAGACCCAAAATAGAAATGTCTGCCGGTATAGACAATTGCAACATGATGCCAGTTTCCATCCTTCAGATTTACAGGCGAAGGCACATAACGGTTGTTGGCCCAGTTTGTATAGAGCATAGGCGTAGATGAATTTGAGAGTTCCAGACGCATTCCATTACACTTCAGATCACTATAATATGTTCCCCATCCAAAAAGAACAGCCGTTGAAGGAATATCCGCAGCAGGCTTCATCCAGAAGCCGATAGTAAAGTTGTCGTTATTTACCGGCAACCCCGTAAGATCAAGTCCTGCACCCTGACCCTTGAGGTAAGCTCCGCTATCCAGATTCAGAACCGCACCGCGTTCCGCATCCTGCACCTGCCACTGTGTCGGCGATCCATTCCGGCTGAGATTATTATCAAGTGAACCACTGTCTTTGCCGATATCCTGTGCATCATCAAAACGCCACCAGCCCACGATCTGCCCCTGCTGACGTCCCAGCTGCAGAATACCATTATCAACTCTGGCGACTCCCTTCCAGCTCTGTTCCGATGTAAGCGTCTGCACCTCACCGCGAACAACCGCCAACGTTCCCGTGCCCGTAAAACGTCCCGACCATTCCAACTGATCCTGCGAGCCCCCGATCTGCAGTTCATATCCGTTCAACGCAACATCAGGAGTCGGCTCTACAGCTGAGGTAAGACCGCCTATCAGCGCATCACCCTGCAGTTTCAGCACTGCATTGGTTGAATTAAAAACCACAGAGCTTTTTCTCAAAGCCGTTCCGTTAGTCAGTATCAGCGTTCCCCCATCCAGAGAAGTGATGCCGGTATAATCGTTAGTCCCGGCAATATACAATGCGCCTGACCCCTTTTTCAAAATGCCGTAATCTGCATTTTTAATCGGAATCATTACATTAAGCCTGCCACCCTCAACCTGTATTTCGCCTGCCTGATCAACTTGAGCAAACCCCATGACTGCATTTGTATCCGTGGCAAGGGTCCACACATCCCCCTCAGTGCCGGCGAACAGAACAGCGCCAATCTCCGTATAATTTGTCAGCATAACCGTTTCAGAGGAATTCAGTCCGGCAAAATCAGCGACGTTTGTTGTACCGACAGGCACATATCCACTCTGCCAGTTGTTCGTATCAGCCCAATAACCACCGGATACATTTGTCCAGACACCGGTATCCGCATATGCGGCACATGCAACGCACATTATTGCTGCTATATTCAATATTTTGATGTTTATTTTCATAACTATTACCTCATGTTACATTTCTCACATTTTATTCTTATACAATTCCCATAATCTGATTTAATTAAAGCAGATATTACAAAAAGAAACTAGAGTGATTTACGCAAAAACATTATCTCATTTGCGCACGTCTTCTCCTTCTTACCTTAAATCAAACAGAGTCTCTTTCTTCACACCTGAAACATCCGTGTAGGTTAAACGATATTTGCCTCTGAATCCGCGAAACCGGACAGCTCCGTCCTGACCAGCCTTGACCGTCATGCATGTCTTCCATTCGTCATTAATCAGTTTGTTCAGCGCATGAAAAGCCGGTTTCGGCTCCATCTTCCGTGTGAAAATTCCAGACTTTGTCGGCTCTCCACTAGCGCCGCAATCATCAACTGCATTCCACCAGGTAATGCGATATACAGAGGGCCATGAGAACCATAATCGATACATATTGCGTGTCATCTCGGCCTGAATCGCATATGCCTCAGCACTGTCACCCGGGGCGGGAATCGTTATTTCACTAATATGAATCGGTCGTTTGAAGGTATCCAGCTCTTTCAGATACCCGATTACATCCAGCGGCATCCATGAGGTGCTATTGGGAAAAACCCTTTTCCCAGCTGCAATATCCAGACAGGACTTTGTACTGAAAATGTGCATTTGCAGTCCGACCACATCAATCTTAGCACCCCGATCCATCAGTCCACGGATAAAAGGAGGATAGACAGAGCGCCAGGAATCATTGATATTCATTTTTACTGAAGCCGGAAATTCCTGCTCGGCCAGCTTGAAACACTTGAAGGTGTAGTCACCAGGCATCACACCGTAACGTTTCTTACCGGGAATAGGATCAACGCTCTCATTAACAATATCCCAGCTTGGAATGCGATCCTTGTAATAGCCGCAGATCTCTCTGATCCGCTTCTCAAAAAGGCGTTCCATCTCATCGACTTTATCCTGATCCTTGGAAACCCATTTCGGGTGATTCCAACCGGTATTGCCCCATATCAGAGGATGACCATGCATCGCGATTCCCTTTTGCTCACAGAACTCAATGATCTTTTCCGGTGATGGACGTCGCCAGTGGAACTCCTTCCAGGGTTCCTTTTTACCATTCCAGAAATCAGCTGAGTCCTGTTCTGCTACCAGATAACGGGGTTTACCTGGCGTCGGTTCAAATGTCTTCCAGTAAAAGGGAATTGTCGCCGCATTGAAAAGAGTTCCGAAGACCTCTTTATATTTCTGATTCAGCTCAGCCGACCCCAGCTGATCGAAATTGAAGATATTTGATCCGAAGCCAAACGAATGATCGAGCTGTTCCACCTTCACCTCCGTCCCAGCCTTAACCCCGCTTAAATTACAGAGAGCATCCGCTTTGCGATTCTGCTCAATTCCACGATCAAGCCGCGCATTAATCTCAGGATTCCATAGCTTCTTATATGCCTCGCACATCACAGATGGTTGTTCCGCAGCACACAGCGAAAGAGTTACGGTTGCCATGGTAACAGCAGTTAACTGCATTAAATTTTTCATATTTCTCATCTCGCTTTTATGCCGGGCAAGGGCACCCAGCCTACAAAAATTTCACAGCTCGAAACTTCTTCTTGCTTCTAAGAAGCAACTCTACAGCCTCCGGCGGTTATTTCGAAGCACATCCTACTTTCCACATCCTACATCTCACAATTTACTTCACTTCAATCTCATACCAGACTGTCCTGTACTCAGGACCGATCACAATCTGTGAACCGCCGGTGGCTGACTTAACAACATGCACTTTCTTTGTGCGATCACCATTGCCATCCAAAGCATAACAGCTGGTCCGCTCAGCCTTTGACGGCAGCATCAGCGTTGCGGCGATCCCCTCAACAACAACAGGAGCCTTGCCCCACTCGGAGTTAACCGCAGCAACCCTGGTTGCACTGGTATTCTCCAGCTCCATACCGCTGTTAGAGGCCTCTCCTGTGGCTGCCAGCAGGATGTTTGCAGATTTGCCAGCACCGAATCCAGTCGCATGGCGGGAGACCAGGGAAACTGTCGCCCAGTTCAGACGTGTTTTTCCGATTTTAAGAGTGACATCGCCCATAGTAACAGTGCGCCCCTTCGGAAAACCGGTAAACAGCTTGGTGTCTGCGGTATTAACCGTGAAATAGCCCGCGCCGGCCTCCTCACGGTTCCAGCAAAGCTCTCCGGTATCGCTGGAGAGAACCTTATCATAAACAACATCCTGGTCTACCGACGCGGGATCGGTTCCAACCTTGCCGCTCAGGTCAACTCCGGTTTTATGAATCATCGAAAGAGCACGCTTGAACCCGGCATTGCCTATACTGGTGTTCACCGATTTAGAGGCGACAAGCCGCTCAAAGCAGGAGTCGTAATCCACGGCAGCCGCAATGGTTGTCTTGGCCTCATGCACATCACCACGCAGGAAAATCGCTGCGCAGGCCGGCATATGCGCCAGAACATCGGTGCGCTCACTGATGCTGAAAAAATAGGAGTTCCAGCCCGGTGTATAATCCCGCCGGTGATGCCAGGTATATTCGAAAACACCGTCCCATCCCTGCAGAGCGCCATAGGCCCGCAGCATGGGCTGTCCCTCTGCGCCATACTGATTAGGGCAAGGATGATTGTATTCACTGACCGTATAGGGTTTGTTCAGCACCCTAAGCTCCGCAAGGTGCTGAATGCCTGACATTGAATTAACCATCGAGGTGTTACCGATGCGCCATTTCGAGCTAACCGGGCTGGGATGACACCAGTAGGAGTGAATATCAACATAATCCAGCTCAGCCTGTACATAGGAAGGACTGTAACCAAGCTGGGTTCCAGAAATGGGCACCTTGGCCTTGAGTTCATCATGCACATAATCAGCAATTCCATTCCAGTAGGCGCTCTCAGTATCCTCAAGAAACTTATAAAAATCATTTTTAACAGAAAGTGGCGCATAAGCTTTGGTCTTAAGAATGGCAATACTGCCCTCCTCAATGCTCTGCTTGCTATCAAAATCACTTGCTGCTCCACTCTGAATAGAGAGATCATCAATTTCATAGACGCCCTTCTTAAAACGGGTCAGCTGAAACTGCGCCTTATCGGAATCAACAGCCGCAGCAAAGGATGCCTTGACCGTGGTCCACTTCGGCCCCACCTTTATTCTGCGGAGAAAACCCATGGA
The DNA here is from genome assembly GCA_027858965.1 of Kiritimatiellia bacterium. Lineage (GTDB taxonomy): Bacteria > Verrucomicrobiota > Kiritimatiellia > RFP12 > UBA1067 > M55B167. The sequence goes on along the minus strand of JAQIBS010000142.1, from coordinate 16,219 downwards.
GCGCCACCCGCCACTAGTTTCAGCAACAGCAGTACCCAACTCAACACTGCCCTCACCTTGAATACGGCGCACCTTAAAGGAGATTGTATAAGCCTCTCCCTTTTTGACCTTCACCCCGTTACGGAACAGCTTGGGAAAATACTCATCCCCCTCCTTTGCAACGGTGATCTTCATCACGCCATTAGCAGAGGCGGCCTCAGCCTTGGCTGAATCCAGGCGCAATGTCCATTTTTTACCATCTGTTTTGACCGCCTGCTCAAAAGAGCCCTCTGTAATCTGTTCATCACAGAGAGGAGTGGCCTTCCAGTTCCAGGCCTTACGCATAGCCTCTGTCATGCCGTATTTTTTCTTCAGCCAATCATTCCACTGCTGCTGAAATTCAGAGGCATAGGATTCAGAGAGATGATCAATTCGTCCACCCATATAATTCCTGAAGAGAGCATTTTCATTGTTGATCTCAATCATGGCCATACATGGATCGTTCGTATAGGCCAGACCGGTATAGGGATTGACGCGGGTCAATAATTTCCTGGCATACTCCTTCTCTGAAGCAATCATACGCGGGGAAAAGAAGCTGTACCCTTTGGGAAACCTCGCGACATGAAGGTTCATATTAACGTAAATACCGCGCTTTTTGAGAGCTGCAATCAGATAATCCTGACAGTCAATCGCTTCCTTATTAAAGGATATGGTGACCGAAGGATCAGCGCTGAAAGCTCGCGGCACCGAATCGCCTTTACCAAAAATACCGGTTTGATGCTCCTCCTTGAAATTGCCGTAACTGGCATCAAAGTAGTGCAGACGCACACAGTTGATGCCGAATCTTGCCAGCCGGGCAGCCAGGATGTCGGCATCCTTGTGCGAAGGAAAGTTGGCCGGACCGGTCAGATTGGTCGCATTGAACTTAATAGGTCCGGTATCTGTCGCAAAACGGCCTTTCTCCACCCGCACAAAGCCATGCTTTCCAGCCGGTGCATCCAGCAGATGGGCCATGCTAGTCACATTATCCGGAGCCTCATGTGAAATCACAAAGGGAAAAAGTGGTGCTGCATCATCAGCTGCTCTGCTAAATCCACTCAAAACACAGGTGACCGCAAGAAGCGTCACACTCAAATATAACTGTCTGTAATCTCTCATCAAAGTATCCCCTTATTCTTTACGGCTGCCAATCGGTTACCGTTCCCTTTTGTCTCTGCCTCACTATTGTTTCTTTAGAATATCCTTGTTCTGATAAATATACTATAGCTATTTACGCAAAAATTTTATCGCATTTGCGCAAAACAGAATTGATTAAGCTGCATAAATTGTGTATGTTCTATATATAGTTTTAACCGAAAAGCATAGCCGCAACCAAATTTCAGACAGAATTGCCGCTCCCTGCGGTCACTGCCACCACAAGGGCGGCCTTACTGCGTTTTTCAGGATTAACAGGATATTACTGCTCCAAGAATTATCTCTCACAGAATCGCAGAGAACACGGAGAGAAAACCACTAAAGATATTACTCTGTGAACTCTGTGCCTCTGTGAGAGATAAAAAACGCAGAGCGAAGTACTTGTTAACCTAACCACCTATAGCCTAACCTCCTAAAGCCTAACATCAAATGTCAGAGTCCACTCAGAAAAATCCGCAGGTCGCTATATTGCTTCCTTCGTCCGTAAAGGTCTGCCGTGACATGCGTCGTGGTATTCTGAAGTATGTGCGTTCCAACGGACCATGGGGACTGCATATTCTTGAGGGCCGCGAGGGAGAGCAGAAGCTGATTCACATGAAAGAGTGGGGCTGTACTGGTATTATTGGTCGCCCCTATACACAGGAACTTGTGGATGTTGCCATGCAGACAGAGATGCCGATGATTCTGATGGAAGATCCCAAAGGCCTCTTCCTACAAAAATCTCATCCGCTGGCACGCCATAGTATTGTACAAAGCGATACAGCGGCCATCGGACGCCTGGCCGCCACCTATTTTATCGATCGAAAATTTCAGAATTTTGCCTATGTAGGTGAAGTTCACGATCTGGGCTGGTCAGTAAAACGCGGAGAGGCCTTTGCCGCCAGCGTTGAAGAGGCCGGTTTCAAATGTCATATGTATGGAGCCCTGCCTGTTATGGAACAGGAGGATGCCGGTGTTGAACGGGATCACCTTTGTAACTGGCTCCAATCTCTGCCCAAACCTGTGGCCCTGCTGGCTGCCATGGATAACCGCGCTCGGCAGGTAATGGATGCCTGTGCCTGGTCTAATATATCCATACCGCATGATTTGGCTGTTCTGGGCGTTGATAATGACCGGGATCTCTGTGAAAATACAACACCTGCCATGTCCAGCATTCTCCTGAATGCCGAACGTGCCAGCTATAATGCCGCAGCCCACCTTGATCAGCTTATGAAACAAACCACCAGTGAACGCCGTATTATAACCTATGGTCCATCTCATGTGGTATCACGACGTTCAACAGCCGCTTTTCATATTGATGATCCCATTGTTGCCAAAGCCATGGGCTTCATCAGCACCAATGCCTGCTCCGCCATCAATGTTCCGGATGTGGTCCGGTTTGTAAATGCCTCACGACGTCTGACCGAGATGCGCTTCCGCGAAGCATTGGGTCACACCATCCTGGAAGAGATCCGCCGGGTACGACTGGAGGAGGTCTGTACCCGCCTGATTGAAAGCGACCAGCTTATCAGTGAAATCACCTATGCCTGCGGCTTTGACTCAGAGAGCCATCTCGGCACCCTCTTCCGCCGCAAGTTCGGTTGCACTATGCGCGACTATCGCAAAAACCACTAAAAGACGGCTGTGAAAGAAGGTTCGCCTGCGGCGACGGGTTGCGTTATGGGCCAGATGGGCCTTATGTTTTGCTTTCCTTCTTTGCCGCCCTGCGAAGCACATTGGGCCCATAACGCTGCCCTGCGAAACCTTACGAGCTACATTGGACTCATCTGGCCCATACGGCCCATAGCGCTACCCGTTGCCGCCAGGCAACACACATCAGGCCCATCTGGCCCATCGCGCTACCGCCTCAAGGCGCGGGCTGCTGCCACGGAGTGGCTCCACCACGCTGAATATGTGCACGCATTTTACCCATCAGCGCATTGCGACGCTTCTTCTCTTTGGTAATCAAATTGGCTTTCTCATACGGATCAGCTTTCAGATTATAGAGCTCTAAGGGCGAAAACGGATCGTTCTGCATCAACTTCCAGCCATCATAAATCAAAGCCTGATAAGACTTACCCCCATAAGCGTTGCCCCCCTCACGTCGCACAAAATATAACTCCCGCCCTGAATCCATTTTCTGACCTTTCAGAAGAGGCATCAGACTAACTGCATCCAGGCCTGCCGCCACTTCCCCGCCGCCTGCCTCAATGAAAGTCGAGAACAGGTCGAAATTCAATCCGTTATAATCACATCTGGAACCGGGCTTAATAACCCCCGGCCAGCGCATCATGAAGGGCACCCGAATTCCACCATCGTAATGACTCTGCTTGCCGTCGCGCCAGGGGTCGTTATTCTGAGAAACCCGCAGACATCCACCGTTATCCGATGCAAAGGCGATAATTGTATTCTTCGCCAGGCCCGACTCTTCAAGCGCATCCAGAACTTTTCCAATTCCGTAATCAAGATGCTCCACAAAGGCAACATTTTTAAGACGTTTCTCATCAATTCCCTTCTCTCGGTTCCTTATCTTATCTACCCACTCATCGGGCGGCTGAATCGGAAAATGAGGCGCATTGTAGGCAAGATAAAGAAAGAAGGGCTGCACCTTATCCTTGCGATCTTTGAAATAATCAACGGCCCAACCAGTGAAGATATCGGTAGCATGTCCCTCAGGATTGATCTCCTTCTGATTCAGCCGCATATAGTTATGTCCTTGGCGCTGATGGGTATAGTAGTCATCCATCATATCACCAAGAAAACCGTGAAAGAGATCAAATCCGCGTTCATTAGGTGTGTTGGGTGACTCCAGCCCGAGATGCCACTTACCGATGATCGCAGTATGATAACCGCACTTCTTCAGCTCATCCGCCAATGTCGGCACTGATGGATCAAAATAACCCCAGGAGTTCTCCGGTTTAGTACGGATCACACCGGGAACACCGACACGATCAGGGTAACACCCGGTAAGTAAAGCCGCTCGTGAGGGAGAACAGACCGTACAATTAGCCCGCATATTCATAAACTGCATGCCGTCTTCAGCAATACGATCAATATTAGGTGTACGCACATCCACCTGACGATAAGCAGAGACATCACCATATCCCTGATCATCGGTGTATATTATAAGCAAGTTTGGTTTAGCAGCCGCCACAGCATTTAAACCAATTGCCATTAATCCAAATAATAATAATTTCATTTACTTCTCCTTTTATTCTACATCTTCTTTCTTTGTGAGCTTTGTACTACTATCATTCATTTTCGTGTTTTTTCTGTACGTTTTTTATCTCTCACAGAGTCACAGAGAACACGGAGAGAAAACCACTAAAGATATTACTCTGTGAACTCTGTGACTCTGTGAGAAATAATCCTTGGAGCAGTAATATCCTGTTAATTCTGTCAAAGAATTTGGTTGCGGCTATGCTGAGCTACGTTCTTTTGTGGACAATTACTCTTCTACCAGAAACAACCCATCCAGCGGCCCCAGGGTGACCGTGGCGCCAACCACCTCTCCATTATTCACCTCCCCGTCCTGCATGGCAGAGGCTTTGATGCGGTGCAGAGTACGATCGCAGGCCACAATCGAAAGATCAAAGGTATATGGTTCCAGCGAAGGATTGCCAAGCACAACCCCATTTTCAAAGGTTCGGCAGCGGGCATCAGCTGCGGCATGTGCAATCAATCTCGTCAGCAGTACCGGTTCCGATCCCTCAATAGTAAAGGTGAGGTCCACTTGCTCCGACCTGATGTTCCGATAATAGAAGGATGCTTCAAAGGGCTGGGAATTAAGCCAGGTCATATAGCTCTTTTCCGGGGTGATCGCCGCTTCAGCCAGACCGGATTCCTTCAGCCGGACTCCACTCCAGAATCCCTGGTCTGTGGTGGCATTATTCTTTGGGCCGCAATCCGCGACAAATTTAATACGCACCTTTTTCCCAGACCACTCTTGAAGCGATACCGAGCAGGGAACCCACGCATGCGCCTTAGTGCTTTTCTCAAAAATCTTCCGATAATCACCAACCCGCTCACCGCTGACCTCTGCCACAAAAACTTTATACCAGATGCCATCCGACCTTTGCGGGGCCTTTGCACTCATACCAAGATTAAAATGCAGATCATAACTACGTGCCGGGATTGTTATATCACGACTCCAGAAAACATAGCCCTTCTTACCTTTATAGGGAGGATGCAGCGCAAAGGCACTCATGCTCTCACCACCGACAGAGGCACTCCTCTGATAGTGCAGATTTCCTCCTGTAGCACTAACATTCAGATCCTGCTCTGAACCACCTCGCAAACACATACCTCGGCTAATCGCATGGTCGCCACCGCTCATTAAGTCAATGCAACCACCACTCACGGCAACCCGTGAAAAACGCGGCATCTCCGCAGGATACCCTTTACGGGCTCGCGCACTCATATTTACAAAGACCGTCAACTCACTGCTCTCCAGAGGAACCGGGACTCCCTGAATCTGAAAAACCAGTGATTTCCGTGCAGGATTAACAGATGAGATCAGAAGACCTTTATCGATGCTCTCCACCTTAACATCGCCGACAACTCTGCTGACCAGCAACTCTCCAGCCGGAGCACCAGCGCCATTCAGCAGATCCGGCGACTCCCTGGCCAGACAGATCGTCGCATCCAGAGGCTGACCCAACCACCCCAATTTATTATCCATACCGCAATTAAGTTCATCCCAGATGCCGATCGGTTTGCCACGCTCATGCGGTGGCGCAAAGGAGTAGGTCAGCACCGCATCGGTAAACTGAGCTCCGGCAAATGCGAGGCGGTGGCGTGAAAAGGGAACCACCGGATGACGGGTCATCCCCGGTTTGTCGGGCACCGGCTCTATCCACTTGTGGTTTATGTAGCTGAAGGCTGGTTTAAATGCGTTTGCATGCCAGAAGTTATGCCGGTTAATGCCGCCCGACCAGTCATCAAAATTCCAGTCCTTGAGATTAGGCCAGCCCTCACTCTCAATTCCGTTTAAGATTCCGTTAGCACGCTGTGAACGCTCACCGCCCTGACCAAGAGCACCGTCAGCCTGAATAATCAGATCACGGCCCAGCCTTTGACGCAGCTGCCCGGCAAAAGCATAAACCCCGCTGCCATATGCATTAATGCCATCAAAAAAACCATTATCCATAACGCCATCGCCGGTGGTATCCCCATGGGTAACATTATGCAGGACATCAAACTCGAGTCCATCAAATTTCTCGAGTTTGCCACCCTTGCCAAACCACATGGCAAGATCATCAACCAGTCGGTCTGCACAGCTTTTTCCCTCTGCATCACGGGGTGAATGCGTAGCAAAGTTGTAAAACCACATGAGATTATTATGTTTACCCCAGGGACCCTCAACCGCATGGGCTGCCGCACGGGATCTGCCGGCCATGAACGCCAATGGCTTTGTTCCATAGCATCCGCGTTTAACCTTGATGGTGTTTTGCTTACTGTCCACAGATATCAGCTGCACCTGCTCGCAGTGGTTCCAATCGTGTCTACCGTCATCAGTAATTCCAAAGAGAGCAATATCATCACTTGATGTTTTATAACGACCGGTATTCACTTTAAAATCACTGACACTCTCGACTTTAATCTCAGACTCGCCGCTTGTGGCGGGAATGTCGGCCACAATCCCGACAGCCTGACGGTAAACCCAGTGGCCATGAAAATATTTATCGGTGCCATGGCGCGGATCACGTGCATTGCCATTAAAGTGAAGCAGCACCGACTGCTCCGGATTTTTCTCCTTAAAGCGGGTGAACCACTCCGGATTGTTAGCTTCACGCCCCAGCACCTCCTCATCGAGGCACTTGCCCATAATCCCCATCAGGCGACTGTACTCTCGATCCCAATCATCCCACTTGGCACCCTTGCGCGAGGGAGCCCCCTCGCTGTTGCGGAAGAAAAACACCGCAGGATATTCACCGTTAAGAACACGGAGCTTTGTCAGATCGCGTTCAGCGTAAACAAAAGATGCAAAAGATAAAGTTATTAAGAGTGGTATTAATTTCTTCATAATTTTTTCTCAGTTGTTGGGCTGAGCCGGAGTGCAACACCTCGCCTGCACAGGTAGCGCTATGGGCCGGATGGGCCTCATGGGCCCTAGGGACCCTAAGTAAAGAGTCGCCTTCGGCGACGGGCTGCGTTATGGGCCGTATGGGCCTCATGGGCCCTATGTTTTGCTTCTCTTCTTTGCAACCCTGCGAAGCACATCCGGCCCATAGCGCTACCTGTCGCCAACGGCGACCACACATTGGGCTCATCCGGCCCATACGGCCATAGCGCTACCACCAACCCTCCCGCTTACTTCTTCAGCTGGACGAAGCGGGCGCAGGGAGTCAGAGATCCAACCAAAGGACGCGCATATTCAATAAATGCAGCCGTCACATTATTACCCGCTTTATTGATATATGAAGCCGGCATATGCCGGGTCTCTTTAGCGACCTTGCGCAATGCCACCGGTTCAAAGCTAACCGCATATTTCTTTGCCTTCTTGCGTTTAATCGCAATGGAACCACTTGCAATGCCATCTACCACCGCCGCTTTGACCGCAGCCGCACCAGCCTGACGCGCTTCGGATGCATCGCTAGCTGAAACAACGCCGGGGAATGAGCGCTGCAGATAACCAAATGTATCAGCACGCACTCGCTTGATTTTCGCCTTCTTTTTTAAGGTCGTGGCCAGCAAATCACCCAAGGCACCAGTACCGCCCATCTGCACATTGCCATGAGCATCCACCTCTTTGGTATATTTTGCTATAATCGGCACACCTTTTTCATCGACGATGCCCTCTGAAACGGCAATCACACAACGTCCGTATTTCTTCATGGCGGCCTTCACATCTTTGACAAACTGTGAAATGGTAAAGGTTCTCTCCGGCAGATAGATCAGATGTGGTCCATCATCCAGATCTACACGGGCCAATGCAGCAGCAGCAGTCAGAAAACCGGCGTTGCGCCCCATGATGATATCAATCTTCACCCCACCTAAAGCACGGTTGTCCAGATCATCGCCCTGGATGGCACTGGCAACAAACTTTGCCGCACTGCCGAATCCCGGCGTGTGATCACTCTCACGCAGATCATTATCAATTGTTTTGGGAATGTGGAAACAACAGATGGCATAACCATCCTTCTTGGCCTCTTCATTGATAATATGCACCGTCTCCGCTGAATCATTACCGCCAATATAGAAAAAGTACCGGATATCCAGCTTGCGCAGAACCTTAAAGATATCCTGACAATCGGCCGATGTCGGTTTACGGCGCACGGAGCCCAAGGCCGAGGAGGGCGTGGCTGCCACCGCTTCCATCGTTGACTTGCTCTCCTTTCGCAGATTAATAAAATTCTCATCCAGAATTCCCTGAATTCCGTGCAGGGCACCATAAATCCGGCCCACCTCTTTCAATTCACGGGCCGCCAGCACCGCACCGGCCAGGCTTTGATTAATCACCATCGAAGGACCACCGCTCTGAGCGATCAGCATATTACCTTTTTTCATTTTCATTCTCCGTCTCGACATATCGACTTTGTTAAAATTGTCCTGCTGCATCAATCATATCTCTCACAGAGGCACGGAGGCCACAAAGAACAATACTTTTAACCAATTACTCTGTGAACTCCGTGCCTCTGTGAGAAATAAAACTACAACTAAATTTGTGTACCACAGCACTGCATTAATTATGATACAATACCTGCATGTCGGAAAGCAAACACCAGTTTAAATATGACCCTGACTATGCCAGGAAAATGAAGGAGATCTACTACTCCACCTCAGCGCAGGAGAGGGCCTTCCAATCCCATCGTAATCCAGGACGGCGCAATCTGACACAAAGCGACCATGAACACAACCGCAATGTCAAAAACCTCTTTAACAATATCATTCCCGGTCTGCCGATTGATGCTGATGCCCCTGAAATCAGACATGATCCGATAGCCATGGAAGATCTGGTTGAGGGGGTAATGAAAAGGCTCAACATCAAAGAACACGGATGGATTCATGAATTGAAAGAGGCATGGCCACAGGTTGTAGCTCCGGAAATTGCAAAACATACAATACCCGGCAAATGGGAAAACAATATCCTGTTTATCTATGTGGCTTCATCCATGGCTCTTTTTGAGCTACGCCGCTCGAGATTGAAAGAAATTGAAGCCGCTGTTAGAAAATTCGCCCCCGACAAAAACATCAGACATGTCAAACTGATGGTTAACAGCGTTAATTTATAGGGGCTAAGTGCTAGGGGTTGGAGGTTAGGAATGCTAATCCGGTCGCTTGGTCAGAAAATGGGCCGAATGGGCCTCATGTTTTTGCTTTGCAGAGATCATGCGTGGGTCTACCCTAACCCCTGTAAATAGCGGCTCCGCCGCATTAGTAACCATAAAGGAAGAACAATGCTTGATAGAACAAAACAAATGAAAGACTGGCTGACGGAAAAAAAGTGCAAAGCGCTGGTTGAAACCCTGAATAGAAAACATTTTAAGGCCACCTATTGCGCAGAGGCCCGGCAGGCCGCAGATTATATCCTGAAAGAGGCACAGGAAGCACAAAGCATCGGCTTTGGCGGATCTCTCTCAGTCGCCGACCTTGAGTTGACAATTACCCTGATGGACGCCGGCAAGGAGATCCTCAACCACGGATTTCCTGACCAGACACCTGAAGAGAAAGTCACTATCATGAAACGCCAGCAGACCTGCGATCTCTTTCTTACAGGAACCAATGCTGCCACAACCGACGGCTGCCTGGTCAATATCGACGGAATCGGCAACCGCGTGTCAGCCATGATCTACGGTCCAAACAAAGTCATCGTTGTAGTGGGACGCAATAAGATTGTCGAAGGCGACCTGATCGACGGCATTCAGCGCATCAAGGCTGATTCCGCTCCCGCCAATGCAATGCGGCTCGGCAAGAATACCCCCTGCGCCGCAAACGGATTCTGCAGCGACTGCGACTCCCCTGATCGCATCTGCCTTGTAACTACCATTATTGACCACAAACCCAGAGGCACCGATATGCATATTCTGGTAGTCAATGAAGATATGGGCCTGTAACGGGTTAAAAAGTTCAAGGGGTTAAAATGGCTGAAGGTTTGGAGGGCGCGTATTGGCTAACCGAAACGTGTACCCTTTCTGTTTTCTAAAGAGCAACGCCCTGAACACTGTCGACTGTAAACTGAACACTGAACACTGACAACTGAAAAATTATGACAAACGAAATTCAGATACTGGCGGCTACCGCCGCTACAATTGGCTTTTTTCACACGCTCCTGGGTCCAGATCACTATCTTCCCTTTATAGTAATGTCGAAATCCGGTGAATGGTCGCTTAAAAAAACCGCTCTCGTCACCTTTCTCTGCGGACTCGGTCATGTAATGAGCTCGGTAGTACTCGGTTTTATCGGCATATCACTGGGAATTGCCGTTAGCAAACTTGAGGCATTTGAGGCATTCCGTGGAAGCCTTGCCGGCTGGGCATTGCTCACCTTTGGTCTGCTCTATTTTATATGGGGTGTGCGCCGGGCAATTCAAAATAAACCCCATGCCCATATTCATTCGCATAAGGGCGATTTCACACACACACATACACATACGCACACCCAGGAACATGCCCATGCCCATCTCAATAAAAATAAGAAAAGCATCACACCCTGGGTGCTCTTCACCATATTTGTATTCGGTCCCTGTGAACCGCTCATTCCCATTCTGATGTACCCAGCCGCAAAAAATAATATCAGCGGAGTAATTATAGTTACAGCACTCTTTTCATTAGCAACCATTGGAACAATGATGAGCATTGTAATAGTTTCCGCCTCTGGTTTGAACCTGCTACCACTTAAAAAACTTGAGCGCTACTCACATGCAATGGCCGGAGCCGCTATATTCCTCTGCGGGGCCTCCATTCAGTTCTTAGGGCTGTAAGCGGCTAGATCCGAGCGGAGCGCGGAGGGAAGAGAGGCTTTAGACTTTAGGTTGTTAGGCTTTAGGAAAAACAGATGTAGATGGGTGCGCAACCCAGGTGCTAAAGTTTTTAGCCATTCCGCGCCTGCGGGGCGGATATACTGTACGTAGCATGTTAAACCCGCCTTTATCTAGTGGATAATTTCGCAGCAACCCTAAAGCCTATAGCCTAAAGCCTCAATACACAACTTTCAGGAAAGAAGGAAAATAAATATGTCACATATTATCAAGCTGGCCACATTACTTATCTGCCTCACGGCAACGCTGCAGGCTGAGCAGTTATCCACCCTGAAAAACAGCTGTGACAATTCCATCACAATGAAAATCGGGCAAAATACTTCATGGACCTATCATCAGCAGGGAGAGCAGGGCAAACCCTACTTTCATCCTCTCAATATGCCCGGCACTGAAACGACTATCACCAATCACCGGCCGGAAGATCATGTCTGGCATCTGGGATTATGGTTTTCATGGAAAATCATAAACGAGTTCAACTTCTGGGAACCCCATGACAACGCACAAACCAAGGTCATCTCGGAAACGGTTAACGACAGCGATAAAAATGCCGTCGTAATCAATACAACCCTGGCCTATGCGGGCGAAGGTAAAGAATTGCTGAAAGAGAAACGCATCGTGACAGTTAAAACTGCCGATAACGGAAATTACACCATCGATTGGGATGCCACCTTCACGCCCATGGTTGACAAAATAACTTTGGAGGCCACCCCTGTCAAAAAGAATAACGCGGGTATCTGGGCATCAGGTGGTTATGGTGGCTTAAGTATTCGGGTTGGCGACAAGATGCAAGTCACCTGCACCGATGGACTCGGTCACAAGGATGTGCTCTGCTGCGGTGAAAAGAGTGAAAAAATTGAATTAAATGTGAAACACCCGATTAACGGCGACCAGGCAAAAGTCACATTCCAGGCCCACCCGGAAAACCCGCGTTATCCAGCCACCTGGTTTGTGCGCCATAACCCCAGCCAGTACAAAGGTCGCGGATACTATTTTATGGGACCTGCTCTGATGTTTTATGAGCCCTACTCATTTGAAAAAGGCAGCACCCTGCACCTGCGCTATACGATCACAGTTGAAAAATAATCAGAGCAAATACGCCTTCATTCTTTCGTTGTTGTTTTTTTGACTGGATTGGTAGCGGCTTCATCTCGCTATGTATTCGTGATTTTGTATACATCTCAACCCACAGAACATGAAGTCTGCTGAAGCATAAGCACAAATGAAACAATGCCGTTGGATTGCTGCTCAAATGAGAGCTCCCCACCATGGGCACGGGCAATCTCGCGGGCAAGGCTCAGGCCCAGCCCAGTGCCTTCGATATCGCGGCTTCGGGATTCGTCCACGCGATAGAAACGTTCAAAAATCTTCTCGCTATCCTGTTCACAGATCGTAGGGCCGGCGTTCTCAACCGTCAAGTATACTCGCTCATCCCGGATGCCGATTTCGATGCCGATCGCACTACCGGCATCACCGAACTTGATCGCATTGGAGAGAAGGTTTTCAATCACCTGGTTAAGAAGACCTGAATCTGCCTGAACAAAGAGTTCTGCCGGGGCTTTGACTGTTATATTCCTGTCAGGGGCGAGCATCTCAAGGTCCCTCAATCACAGGTCAACCGTGAGCTCCTTCTCTCCGCAATGAAAAGACAAAATCCTCGGCACTGCGGAGTTGTCGGTAGTGTATACACGCTCCGGTAACAGCTAATTCGGGGTTTTGTCCGCACCCCATAAAATCGACACAAGCTAATCTTAACTGATACGGGATACGTGATACGGAAAAATAATTCCTAACCCGGATCACGTACCCCGCATCCCGGATCAAAACTTCAGAATGCTAAGAAACACACTGACCTTTGTTTTCGGTATCGCAATCGGTATCGGCATCGGAACATGTGTTTCAACCTGCCCGATGGATGTACTGCGCCTTAACACAAAGACAAAAAAATCAGAGATCAAGTATCCGCAGGATTGCCAGAATTGCCACCTCTGCCAGATGTACTGTCCGGTAGACGCAATTACAATCACAACGACAAGAACAATTCCAGCTATAACAGCATGGGGGTAAAAATTATGAAAAACCATATCAAAATTATACAGCTACTGACATTTCTGACATTGATGCCGATATATCTGGCCGTCAACCAGAGCGTCCCGACTCTATCGACATACCAGAACATTATGCTGTTGTGCACTCTGGGCGCTTTCGGCATGATCATGGTCCAATTCTGGCTGACGTGTTCCAGGCGGGTCGGGCTGTCAGAGATACCGACCGCAACAGTCATCCGTTATCACAGAAAAGTCCGGTTCCAGAACTGGCTTTTCTTACACAAATCCCTTTCCGCGGCATTTGCCATATTGGCTTGCTAGCATATCGTATCAGTAGGGCGCCACAGTAACACCATTATGTCTGTTTTCTGGATTGTTCTATGCGCCGCATCCACAGCTCCAATCTTCTTCAGCTGGATTCCGGAAATCAATATCAGGCATACTGCCACCCATACCGTAAACCCATGACAACTGCGGCTCAGTCCGTCTTCGCCCCGCAAGCGGGGCTACGCCGCGGCTCAGCAGGAGCTTCGCCCTCCCGTGCTTCGCACGCATAATACAACCTATCGGGGAGGGCGAATCTCCTGATGAGCCGTTTTCGCATCTCGCACACCTCATCAAGAAACATATGCATGCTGCGCATCTTACCTGCGCTACCGGATTTCATTCCCATTCTGTATAATGAAACCATAATGATAAATAAATCAGGGTAAAAACCTTATATTTTCATCAATAAATCAAGGTAACTGCCATTTTGCCAGCATAGCCGACGATACGCGGAGGCACGAAGAAAACAGCACGCTTTCGTGTTTTTCGTGTTTTTTGTGGTTTAAAAGTTTGCTTACACAATCCAAAGTAATTATCTTTGTGTTCCTTGTGTTCTTTGTGGATAAATAAAATTGAAATAACTCCGCTCTCTGCGCATACACATCAAGCTAAGCGTTATTGCCTGTTAAACTACCTGAGAATAATCTTTGAGAAGAACAGCATTTTCAGGAAACTGTTTCACAATCTTCTTATCAGAGGTCACCAGAACGGTGCTGAAATTCCGGGCCAATGCAACAAACTCACAATCATAAGCAGAACATGTTGACTGTGATACAAGAGAAAGAACATCCAGAGACGGCACTCTATACTCCCGTAACTGCATCAGCGACTCCGCCTCCCGCATTACGGAGAGCGCAATGTCATAAGTCAACAGACCCTGTCTCAGATACAGTGCCAGAATATTGCGAAACTCACTGCGCCAAAGATATGGTGCATACCAGTCCGGGTCTTTACAATATGCAGATCGGGCTGCCGACGTATAGACTTCATTGCCAGGGATAAAAAGATACGCTAAAACATTTGTATCCACTACTATCATGGCCGACCAGCATTTTTTGCGCTTTTCAGAGTCTCATCATTTATCTTAACCGGAGTTATACTCATGCGAAGAGTGTCAATCCGCGCCAATCGATCTTCAGTATCTGTCCGGCTTAATCCCAATGAGTTCTCAAAGCAGGCGACAGCCTCTCCATTCAGACTGCGATGATTGAGTTTCGCATTTAACTTTAACGTGTTATATATCCGATCAGGGATGCTTTTTATTGTCATGGATGGCATAATCAAACTCCAATAGTTATTCCAAAACGCTTTCAATATGGAATATACAACGAGCAGGCATTTTAGGCAAGCCGATTTTTGTAAAAACGCAATGAATTAAGGGTGCTTCGCTGTTGAGTTAACCACGAAGAGCACATAGATCGCATAGAAAGAATGAGAAAACGAAAATAAGAAAAATTCTTATTTTCACTTCATTATCCCGTATGTCAAAAAGCCCTGCAAGGGCCGTCTCAAGGATATTTGACGTGCCCCTTCAGGGCACAATTTTTTTTACGCACATTACCCAGGGCGATGCCCTGGGCTGACATTGATCAGCCCCTTCAGGGCAGTATGTTATCTTTCAGAGAACACGGCATACAGACGAAACTGGACGCAACGGCTCGCACACCTCATCAAGAAACATATGCATGCTGCGCATCTTACCTGTGCTACCGGATTTCATTCCCATTCTGTATAATGAAACCACAATGATAAATAAATCAAGGTCAAATCGGGTTGTTACCGTCAAAAAATCAAGGTAACTGTCGTTTCACCAGCATAGTCGACGATACACGAAGGCACGAAGGAAACAGCACGCTTTCGTGTTTTTGTGGTTTAAAAGTTTGCATACACAATCCGAGTATATATCTTTGCGTTCCTTGTGTTCTTTGCGGATAAATACAAAGGTCCCCCCCCGCATTCGCGCATACGCGTCAACCTAAGCGGCAGTCACATTCAGTATCTAACTATGCCTCCATCTTAAACGATGAAAGTAGTTCATTTAAGTGTAACCCTAGTAAGAGTGGCGTTTAAATGTCTATCCACAAACCGGCTCACTTAAACCCATACCACTTAACCGGATACTCATAAACGACAAGCTTCCACGCTCTGCGCGCGTCCTACAAGCTTTCGACCACTCTAACCGCTTCAACTTTTTTAACCTTCAACCATTTTAACCATCTCTCCTATGCAACGCGAAGCGTTGTTGACTAAAGCTGCGGTGTTTAATACACAAAGGGACATTTGGAACAAATAGATCCGTTTATTACAAGAGTTTAATTTGTTTACGGCTGAAAGCAGCTTTAGTTTCTAATTGACTTTCGAGGCGTACTAAACGAAAATGTAATGCTTGTTTACACCCCTCAACCCAGACTTTTTTATGATAGCTATTGTTGACTATAATGCAGGCAATCTGACCAGCGTTCGGCTGGCCTTCAAGGCACTTAACTGCGAAGCCGAGGTCACCCAGAACCCGGAAACCATTCTGAAAGCGGATCGCATAATATTCCCCGGTGTAGGCGCAGCCGGCTCGGCCATGCGTCACCTCTCTGATCTGAAACTTATTGAACCAATCAAAGAGGTTACAGTAAAAGGGGTTCCCTTTCTAGGGATCTGCCTGGGAACGCAGATCCTCTTTGATTTCTCGGAAGAGGATGGCGGCACCCCTACGCTCGGTATC
>JAQIBS010000097.1 GCA_027858965.1 Kiritimatiellia bacterium | reverse complement strand
ACATCCCCGATAAATCATTAACCCTCATAAACGACATGCCCACCATTGCCGCAATTTATCGGATATCCGAAATGGTGGGCACAGCGTACAATAAGGTTAAACAAGAGATACGGCACAATCAACGTTTCCGTAAAACGACGTAGAAAGCAATGTGCTCACCCTACTGGGCTTAATGAACTTATCAATCATAATCAAAAATCAAGGTTTGACACCAGACCCCGTTCTCACACGCATTTGTGACTATCCAGCATACAGTCATTTTCACCTATGGATGTCTCAACCTGAATTGTCGAATGCTCTATTCCGAAATGATCGTGCAGATGTTGCTGGAGGTTCCGCAGGAAATTATTATCCAATGAGTCGTCATTCACCACTATATGAACAGTCAGTGCAATTTCGGTGGTACTCAACGGCCAGACATGCAAATCGTGAATGCGATTGACGTGATCAATGCTCATCAAATAGTTTCTTATTGCTGGAATATCGATGCTATCGGGTACGGCATCCATAGCATAATTTATGGAATCTCGAAGCAATCTCCATGTGCCGACAAGGATAACAGCGACGATCATAAAGCTCACCACAGGATCGATCCACAGCCAGCCCTTGATTATGATGAATATGCCAGCGACAACCACACCGAGCGATATCCCCGCATCAGCAGCCATATGAAGGAAGGCACCTCTTATATTTAGGTCATGTTGTTGGCCTTTGATAAAAAGTAATGCAGTTAAGGTATTGATGATGACTCCAATTGCAGCCACCACGATAACCGTCATTCCTTCAACAGACTTCGGGTTGAGAAAACGCCCGATGGCTTCCCAAGTAATCCCTCCGAGCGCAACAAGTAGAATTATCGCACTAGCAAGAGAAGCCATGACTGTAGCCTTTCGGAAGCCATACGTCCGCGTCTCTGTCGCAGCTTTTGTGGCGAGCACGCTTGATCCCCAAGCAAGCATCAGACTGACCACATCACTTAAGTTGTGTCCTGCGTCCGCTATCAGTGCAAGTGAGTCAGCAAATATCCCATAGCTGGCTTCAATAGCAACGAAAACGATATTAAGTGTAACGCCAATAGCAAAGGAACGATTGTAATTGCCTATCTCATGACTGTGATCGTGGCTCATGTCTTTCCCCAATTTCCAGACTAACGCCGCCCTTCATCCGCCGTGCTGAAACACCGAAATCGGTTGGAAAAACGACAAAAATTGTTAATGTAAAACCCTTTCAAAAAACCGCGCCGTAAGTTCGGTCGGAGTGAAAGGGCATTGTTCTATGTTTTAAAAAATATAATTCTTTGGATAATACTTCCAAAAAAGTCCCTCTGCCAATCTACGGGGAAAATAAATAAAATAACAGGTATTCCCTGCCATCCAAATCGAATTCCCGGTAATCATTGGAGTTCCAAAGTCTCCAACAGTGACAGAATGATAATATGTTTTACCAGCATCGGAATTTGTACTGTAGCTGACGCGATGAACCAATATATGCCCGGACCTGATAATTAAGTACGAAACAAAATACAGAATGATGAAAAATGAAATTATGAATTTTTTATGTTTTATAAAATATGACTTCATTTTTCCTATGACATAGAACGCGGCGGATGAGCCGCGAGCATTGCCCTTGAAGGCGGAGCGAGAGCGACGCCGATCAAGGACAATGGAGCGTAGCGCATCCTCCGCGATAAGCTGACCGTGATGCATAGCGCAGCGGAGCTCACGGTCAGCTTATCGGTTAGCTAACCAGCCGCGCCAGCAGCTGTCAAAAAAGTGGCTGAGCTTCTCGCGGTCTGGTTAAGCGTCATGTTATCTTTTAAAATATTTAAATTATTACAAATTTCCACCTATAAGCAAATGGAATTGTAAAACAATAAATACAGATACAATAAACCATAATACGGTTAAACATGCAGAAGTAAATGTAATGATCACTACTCTGAAAATTAGGGTTCCTGAAGAGTACAGGTTTTTATTTGTAAATACATAGGAAAGGAAAATAACACTGAGAGCAATAAACAGTTCATATTTGAATCCCTCAAACCTATAAATCCTCACATCAACAAAATCAATAATCAGGTAAATGAAAAGAAAGAATAAGGACACTATTATATTGTTTCTTATAATTTTATTCATATATTGTTTCTGTTTTATTAGAAGATAACACGAAAATCACCGGCTCGACCGGTGCATTTTGATTGTTGAGATATATATACTGTCTCTATAATCCTAATTCACAACTCAAGAGGTGACACTAATCCCCGTTTGCTGTCCCCTACAGCAGCGAAGTTATGTGTTTAAACGCTTTAACCTCTCCCTTATACCAAGAATGCTTACAAATTGATGGCTGAAGTGTATAGCGCTTTCGACCGCCCATTCTGCGCAACCTGCACCAAGGCATTTATGTGGGAACCACACCATTTGACCTTTTGCCCGATCCGCTAAAGCGCTGACCGAAAACAGTTGCGAGAGCCGTTTCTCGAGAGACTGATGTTCTTTAAGTTCATCATCCCATTCTGGTTTGAAGTGTAAAAGGGCATTTCTAAGACGCATTAAGCCATCTGCGCTTCGATAAGGTTCTTGCCCTTTCTTCATAGGAGCATGCCCCATTGCCACAAGAGCGATTTGGTGTTTTCGTAATGGAGAGAGTTGTTTAATTTCTGGCCATAGTTCTGCCAGAAGGTTTATCTGATTCTCAGAGAGAGATTTCAACGCCTTTCCGTCTTTGTCCACGGCTTGCTGATAAAACTCGTTGATTGAGGATTCTAATGATGCTGCCGAGAGAAGCACTGCAGCCAAAGCATTGCTTCGTGCTTCTTCCCATTTTGGCTGGGGCCATTCTAAATATTTCTCCTCATTTTCAATCGCAATACATGCAGAAGCAAAACGCGCTGCAGAGTTCAGATGGAATTGAAATAATCCAGATTTACCACGAATCGTTACCATCAAATTCCTTTTAACCACATAACATTATTTATCTATCAATTGGTTTTAAACAGTTCGGGCAAAGTGGTACGAAAGCCCCCTTGCTTTTTGAGTGTATACTGTTTTTGTCGGTAGCTTTTTCTGAACAAACTATGCAGAAGTGTAGATTGCATTCAGGGCATTCTGCAACAGCTTGTTTTTCATCACATTTTTGGCAAATTATCTCTTCAGACATTTTGTTACCTTTCGATATTCGAGGTTTGAAGTTCAGCACATAACGTTCATTTTGAGCCGCCAACTTTTTCGGTCGGCTCCACAATGCTGGTTAGATTTTATGCTCCAATCTATGTAGTTAATTGATGCTAATATATGTAAATGAGGCATAAGGATAAAAGTCTGGTAAATAGCTGACAATTTTTCCCTCTTCAAAAAAATGATGACCAATACTTGGAAATATTTCAGGTGGTATAGGATATTTGGCCATCGGATTGTGATAAAGAGATAGACCTTGCCCCCAATCTTCTTGGTATCTTTCATCTGTAATATCGATTTTGAATTTAAGAGGTTCGGTAGCATTGGGGTCATGATCATGACAAGTTCCCACCCTAATCATATTTACCTTTGTTGGGTTGCCAAACCCTGCTAACCACCCCATACGATTGAATTTGGCTATCGTTGCACTATTGCTGAATAATACTGCACTAACATTTTCAGAATCCGGCAGAAAGAAAAAACCAGAAGGAATTTCTTTCCCATTGTAACTGTGTTTTTCGATTTTCTCAGAGATAATGGTTAAATTACCACTCGAATCTTTTTCCCATTTGTGGCGAACACCATAAAGATAATCCGTAAGAGCTGTACGAGACCATAGCATTGATGTTTCCTGATGGAAGTCTTGTATGGCAAAAATTAATGGATGCCCCTTAACGTGTTCTTTCTCCCAATATCTTTTTTTAAGTTTAGAAAACAAGGGACTTCCAAATTTTATTGGCATATAGTCCTTAATCTTTTCTTGAATTTCATCTGGTTTGAGCGAAATCTCTTGAACCGATTCGTTTTCTGTTGGATTGACTGTAACAGCTTCAATTGAAAGATCTAACCCTAATTTAGTGCAATTGAAGTCAGGTGCAGGGAATATATCATTTCTTAAATCAAAATTGTCTTCGTGGAGAAATGCATAAATAAACAATTCCCAAATACGTGCATTAAAGCCATCACTTTGAAACTGTTGAATAAAGTTGCCATCTAAATCGATAAATGCATAGGTGATTTCTTTAATTATCTCTTTTGCAGGTGAATACCCTTTAACGTTAGCTAAAGTTTTGAAGTGTTGGTGCAGTTTTTCTTCAGAAACAATCTGCTGGAAAATCAAATTTTTCTTTTTGTTCGTGTCACCTTGCGGAAAGACTGACTGCCCACTTGACGAATATTCATTTATCTTGTTTTTTAAAACAA
>JAQIBS010000251.1 GCA_027858965.1 Kiritimatiellia bacterium | reverse complement strand
AAATAATTATCCGCGCCGGATCTTGGACTACACATCCGCGAAGGATGTATTCGAGGGAGAGTTGAGCGGCTGTCAAGCATAATGAATTTTGTCGCATTTAGAGTTGCAATCCGGCCATTTTATTTAATCAATGGAACAGAATTGCGTCCACCTTATAAAAATATGTTATATTCATCCTTTGCGACTGGGCGGGAATGATAGACATCGATAGAAAACCGATTAAAGAGTGGCTGATGGTTGAGTTTAAGAAATATCGTAAAGAAATTTTGAAAATAAATGACGAATTTTCTATGGCTTCATTGGAAGAGCAGGTTACAATACGTAATAAAGTGCTAGCAATAGGTTTGCCGGGTGATCCGGTTGTCAGAAGAATGTGGGCAATGCGGGATGCATCAAATGCAAAATAATAATTAACGAGACAGGATTTATAGTGATTTCAGATTTTACATTTATCACCTCTGCTGAAAAAAGCGATGTCGGCTTATGCCGCAAAAATAATGAGGACTCAATTATAAGTCTTCCTGAGTTTGGTGTTTACTGCGTAGCAGATGGGATGGGCGGAGTTCAGGATGGCGAGGTTGCCTCGCAGGCTGTGGTTGATACCATTGAAGAGAGTTTTGTGACAGGATCGCATGCGGTTCATGCTGTTACAGCTAAAGCCTCTGCTAAAATTGTTGCCCTCGCTTTGAACAAGGCTAGCAAGTGGGTGGAAAACCGCTCTCAGGAATATGGAGTACAGGGATGCGGCAGTACCGCGATTGCTATGGTTTTTGATAAGATAATGCCCGGAAAAGCAATAGTTTTACACGCTGGTGACAGTCGGGCGTATTGTTTTCGAAACAAAAAACTGATCCAGCTGAGCACTGATCACTCCGTGGCGGCTGAGGCCGGTATTAAGAATGAAGATGATCTGCCACCGATGCTGCGTGGGGTTATTACTCGTGCAATCGGGTTGCAGCCTGTAGTTGATGTTGAGTTGACACCGGTTGATGTTAAGGCAGGAGATATATTCTTTCTTTGTTCTGATGGACTTTCGCGGATGCTTAGTGATAAAAAAATTAGTACTATTATTAAGAAAAAAATTAAAAGCGATAACCAGGAAATTGTGGATGCTCTTATTGACAATGCGCTTATTGAAGGAGGGAAAGATAATGTATCTGTGGTTCTGATGAGGATAGCGGATAACCTGCGTGATGGTCCTCTGATGGCAATTCCTGAAGAAACTTTAAAACTTGAGGCAATGGCGCTTCCCCGGGCTGGCGATTCAGTGATTCCACATTTGAAGTGCTTTAATACAGCATAAAATCGCACATTGCAACTCGGGGGGATTTATTATATTATTTTAAAAATGTTAATTTTGAGATAATAAATGAGATAAGGATATAAATTATGATTCAGGATCTGTTTGATTTAAAGGGTAAGATTGTTCTGGTAACTGGCGGTACACATGGTATCGGAATGGCTATTGGTAAAACACTGGGGCAGGCTGGCGCTAAGATTTGCGTGAATGATATTGATGAAGCCAAACTTGAGAGCTGCAAGGCGGAGTATGCTGAAGTGGGTGTAGATGTTTTTACTCTTAAGTTTAATGTCACCGATGAAGCGGATGTTGATGCAGGTATCAGCAAAATTGAGGATGAAGTTGGCTCAATCGATATTCTGGTTAACAATGCCGGTATCATCAAGCGTGTGCCGATTCTGGATATGGCCATCAGTGATTACCGTCAGGTGATTGATGTTGATCTGGTGGCTCCTTTTATTGTCAGCAAGCGCGTGGCACCTAAGATGATTGAAAAGGGGTTCGGCAAAATTATTAATATGTGCTCTATGATGAGTGTCTATGGCCGTAATTCAGTCTCTGCCTATGCTTCAGCTAAGGGTGGTCTGAAACTTTTAACAGCTAATATGTGCTGCGAGTGGGCTAAACATAATTTACAGATTAATGGAATTGGCCCTGGTTATATTGCTACAGCGCAGACTGCTCCTATTCGTGAAGGGGGACATCCCTTTAATGATCTGGTCATGACCCGTACGCCTGCCAACCGCTGGGGCGAACCTGAGGATGTCGGTAATGCCGCATTATTCCTGGCTTCAAAGGCGAGTGACTTTGTGAACGGTCAGGTGCTCTATGTGGATGGTGGCATTCTGGCTAACTTCGGTTATGTGAAGGGCGAGAACGACTAATTCGCCTGCCGCGAATTAGAAGCTTCCGCTACACGAAATTATGTGTGATGGATAAAAAAACAGCAGCTTATCCCGTTTGGAATCTCAGTTAGGATTGAAAAGCGTAAGGAAAAATATCATGAATAGTTATCAAATGAGCCGACGAAATCTTTTGCGGAATTCTTTAATCGCTACGTCAGGGGCTGTCTTAGGATCGGTCGTCCGGGCTGCGGATGTGCCGGAAAACACGGGGGTCGCTTTGAAGGGGCGTATCAGGCAATCGGCCAGCAAATGGTGCTATGGCAAGATTCCCCTTGATGATCTCTGTGCCGCAGGGGCTAAGATGGGACTGGTGGGCCTCGATCTGCTAGGTCCGGACTCTTTCAAAACTTTGAAGAAGCACGGCCTGGTTTGTACGATGACCTCAGGGGCAAAGGATATCATAATTCCTTCTAAACATGACGAAGGTGTTGAGAAGCTGAATAAGTCCATCGAAGCCAATGCCGAGGCTGGGTTTCGTAACGTAATTGTTTTGGCCGGTTACAGGAAGCACATTCCCGATGACGATGTCGGGATCACAAATGCCGTTACTTTTCTCAAGCGCGTGGCGGGACTGGCCGAAAAGAAGAATGTCTTCATCTGCATGGAATACCTCAACAGCAAAGTCAATCACAAGGGGTATATGTTCGACAATATGGCCTGGGGTATCGAGGTTTTGAAACAGGTGGGTTCACCTAATGTCAAGATCCTCTATGATATTTACCATGCCCAGATCATGGAGGGGGATATCATCCGTACCCTTCAGACGTATAAGGATATCATCGGTCACTATCATACAGGGGGTAATCCCGGGCGTAACGAAATTGATGACACTCAGGAACTCTACTATCCGGCCATTATGCGTGCGATTGTGAAAACCGGTTTTGACGGTTATGTGGCGCATGAGTTTGTGCCGAAACGCGATCCTTTGACATCGCTGGCCGAGGCGGTCAGAATCTGTGATGTGTAGATACGGATGACCATTCTTTGAATTGTTGAAGTAAAGGTTACTGCAATGCCTGTCTTGTTAATTAAGCTTATTTGCGGCTTTGCTGCGTTTGTTACGCTTTCTGTATCAACTCTTTGAATTGAGCGAATAGATAGAGGGAGTCATGCGGACCAGGGGCTGCTTCCGGGTGATACTGCACCGAGAAGGCCGGTTCGGTTTTATGGCGCATTCCTTCAACTGTATTGTCATTGAGGTTGATGTGAGTCACCTCTACGATTGATTTATCGAGTGAATCCATATCGACCATGAAGTTATGATTCTGGGATGTGATCTCCACTTTGTCTGTAGCCAGCTCTTTGACAGGATGGTTGCAGCCATGATGACCGAATTTCAGTCGGCAGGTCTTGCCACCCAGCGCCCAGCCCAGAAGCTGGTGCCCAAGACAAATTCCCATAATAGGCGTTTTGCCTACCAGCTGTTTGATATTCTCTATGGCATAACCGACGGCCGAGGGGTCGGCTGGTCCATTGGATAAAAATACGCCGGCTGGTTTCATTGCCAGTACTTCATCTGCCGGAGTCTGTGCCGGTACAATGGTCAGGTTCATGCCCTGCTGACGCAGACGACGCAGGATATTGAATTTGATTCCAAAATCATAGACGACAATCGGGATATCGGCTTTTGGCAGCGGCTCTTCTGTTAAACCCCATGATGCAGACATTATTCCTTCAGGATCAAATGTGTACAGCTCTTTGGTGGAGACTTTTGAGGCGTAGTCCTGTCCGTCAAGCCCCTCCCATTCACGGGCGCGTTTAACACCCTCTTCATGAGAGATATCGCCACTGGCGCATATGTACCCTTTGAGTGTTCCGCTGTTACGCAATATGATAGTCAATGCGCGAGTGTCTATTCCTGCCAGGGCGGGGATATCGGCCTTGATGAGCGCATCTTGCAATGATTGCTCCGCGCGCCAGCTGCTGGCATCATTGTAGTTATGAACAATCAAACCCTCAGCATGCAGCTTGATCGATTCAAAGTCAGCTGTGTTGAAACCGGTATTGCCGATTTCCGGGGCTGTCAGGGTAACTATCTGGCCTGCATAGGAAGGGTCTGTCAGGATTTCCTGATAACCGGTGCCGGTGTTAAAGACAACCTCTCCCAGGCGATCGGTCTCTGCGCCAAAGGACCATGCTGGAAATACAGTTCCATCTGCTAGTGCCAGAAAAGCTTTCTTATTGCGTTTTTCTTTCCAATTGTACATTTTCGGGTTCCTCTGTTTTCTAAATTCTGTTGCTATGGGCCAAATGAGCCGTATGGGCTTTATGTGTTTTTGCTTCGTGTGGTGCGTCTCGTAGCGACGGCACCTACTGTGTTGGGTTTGTTTTGCCCAGCCCTTTTTTCTAGTGGCTTCGCCGTGACAGGGCTGGGGAATCGCATTCCCAAGGGAATATCAGCCGTTGACATTTTCCGTTTTCCTGTTGAACTCCTGCAATGAGAGAACCGCAAAGCTCTTGAGCTTTTTGATTCGTTTCAGCCCACTCAGGGTTGCCTGCAATCCACGGACCGTTGTTGTGATCGGTACGCCACGGCGAATTGCCTCTGTGCGCATACTGATATCGTCTTTGGCCGGTTTAGTTCCTGAAGGGACGTTGACAATCCACTGAACATCGTTCTCGGTGATCATATCCAGCACATTCGGCCTGCCTTCAGAGATGCGGAATATTCCTTTTGCTTTGACTCCGTTCTCCCGCAAAATGGTTGCAGTTCCTAGAGTTGCGTAAATTTTGTAACCCAATTCCTGAAGTTCCTTGGCCGGTTCAATCATGGCCTCTTTTTCATAGTCGGCTACACTGAGGAATACTGAACCACTCAGCGGAAGCGGACTGCCTGCTCCCAGCTGGCTTTTGATATAGGCCATTCCTGGGTCAGTATCGATTCCCATCACCTCACCGGTGGAGTGCATCTCAGGGGTGAGCATTGCATCACAGCCGGGGAACCGGTTGAAGGGAAGGACCGCCTCTTTGTAAGCGTAGTGCGGAACGGTTACCTCTTTTGTGAAGCCAAGCTCTTCAAGTGTTTTGCCAGCCATAACCAGAGCTGCCAGACGCGCTAGCGGAACTCCGATGGCCTTGCTGACGAAAGGGATGGTACGTGATGCGCGAGGGTTGACTTCAATAATGTAAACATCTTCGTTTACTACTGCGTACTGAACGTTCATCAAACCCATTACATTGAGCTCTTTAGCCAGTGCATGGGTGTATGTCCGGATTTCATCAATAACTTTTTCCGAGAGTGTGCGCGCGGGAATACTGCAGGCGCTGTCGCCTGAGTGAATACCGGCTTTCTCAACATGCTCCATAATGGAGCCGAGAACCTGAATTTTGCCATCCGCAATGCAGTCGACATCCACCTCGATAGCGCCTTCCAGAAATTTGTCGATCAGAACGGAGCGTCCATCGGATGCATCAAGTGCCTCATGAACGTAATCTTCAAATGAATCTTCATCATAAACAATTGCCATGGCGCGACCACCCAGAACAAATGAGGGGCGTACCAGAACAGGGAATCCGATTTTACGGGCAACTTTTAAAGCTCCCTTGTAATCAAGTGCTGTTCCATTATCAGGTTGTCTTACACCAACTTTTTTAGCGAGCTGCTTGAAGAATTCACGCTCTTCGGCTTTTTCAATACTTTCCGGAGATGTGCCGATTACCGTTACTCCGTTGGCGGTGAGTTCTGTTGCCAGATTAAGCGGAGTCTGTCCACCAAACTGAACAATAACACCATCGCAGGCTTCGCGGTTGTAAATAGCAAGCACATCCTCAAGTGTGACTGGCTCAAAGTAGAGTTTGTCTGAGGTGTCGTAGTCGGTTGAAACTGTCTCCGGGTTGGAGTTGACCATAATGGTTTCAAAACCTGCCTCGCGCAGGGCATAGCAGGCATGAACACAGCAGTAATCAAATTCAATGCCCTGTCCAATGCGGTTGGGGCCGCCACCCAGAATCATGATCTTCTTCTTCGGCTCACCGGGTTCTTTCAGATCTTCCAGATCGGCCAGATCTTTGGCGGTTGACCAGGTGGAATAAAAATAAGGGGTGAATGCTTTGAACTCTGCCGCACATGTATCAACCAGTCCGTAAACAGGGGTGAGTCCTATCTTCGTGCGTGCAGTGCGAACTTCAGCTTCTTTAACGGAGAGCAGGTCGGCGACCTGGTGATCAGAGTATCCGAACTCTTTGATTTGAAGGAAGAGCGGTTCATCCGCAGCAAGGGCATCCAGCGAGCCTGCAGCCCTGATCTCATCTTCAAATGCAATTAACTCATGCAGCTGTGAGAGGAACCATCTGTCAACCTTTGTGATGTTAAAGATCTTTTCAACATCCCAGCCGCGCAGACAGGCCTCGCGGATGTAGAAGATACGAATTGGACCGGGGTGCTCCAGCTCGTAAGTGAGTACTTCATCTGAGCATCCTGAAATCTTGTTTTTTCCATCGTCAAATCCGTGATGTCCGACTTCAAGTGAGCGTAGTGCTTTCTGGATTGATTGCTTGAATGTTTTTCCAATGGCCATTGTCTCACCGACTGACTTCATCTGGGTTGTCAGTTTGGTGTTGGCCCCCGGAAACTTTTCAAAGGCAAAGCGTGGAACTTTTGTAACAACATAGTCAAGCGCAGGCTCAAAACAGGCCGGGGTTTCGCGGGTGATGTCGTTACGCAGTTCATCAAGGGTATAGCCTACTGCGAGTTTTGCGGCAATGCGGGCAATCGGGAAGCCGGTTGCCTTTGAGGCTAGAGCAGATGAACGGCTTACGCGCGGATTCATCTCAATAACTACCAGGCGGCCGTTATCAGGATTAATTGCAAACTGAACATTGGAACCTCCCGTCTCAACACCAATCACACGCATAACATCAAGCGATGCATCACGTAGAAGCTGATATTCACGGTCAGTCAGTGTCATTGCGGGAGCAACCGTTATGCTGTCGCCTGTGTGCACTCCCATTGGATCAAAATTTTCAATCGAGCAGATAATGGTGGCATTATCGTTTTTGTCACGCATAACCTCCATCTCAAACTCTTTCCAGCCCAGTACAGACTCTTCCACCAGCACTTCGTCAACGGGACTGAGTGAGATGCCGTTGGCGCAGATGGCATCAAATTCAGCCTGGTCATAAGCTATGCCGCCCCCGCTGCCGCCAAGGGTGAATGCAGGACGAATAATAATTGGAAAGTCACCAATGATTTTTTGGACCTGCCAGGCCTCTTCCATTGTGTGTGCAATTCCGCTGAGCGGCACATCGAGATTGATCTCTGCCATCGCATCTTTAAATAACTGGCGATCCTCCGCTTTGCGGATTACCTCGGCATTGGCACCGATCATATCCACCTGGTAACGTTCAAGAATTCCGGCATCAGCGAGATCAATTGCCAGATTAAGAGCCGTTTGGCCACCCAGTGTCGGCAGAAGGGCATCAGGCCGTTCCCGCCTGATGACTTCATGCAGAATTTCAATTGTAAGAGGTTCTACATAAGTACGGTCGGCAAATTCAGGATCAGTCATAATAGTTGCCGGGTTACTGTTAACCAGAACAACTTCATAACCCTCTTCGCGCAGCGCTTTGCATGCTTGCGCCCCTGAGTAGTCAAATTCACATGCCTGTCCTATAACAATTGGTCCGGCACCGATGATCATAATCTTTGATATATCTGTTCTTTTGGGCATGCTTAATGGCTCCACTCTAACGTTGAAAATCCGATTTACGCTTACTACTTCAAATCAGGTATACATGATACAAAAACATCATGTGCAGTTCCATGACATTATGCTAATCTTTTAATGTTTTCGAGTTTATAAACTTTGATACGGCATGGACTTACAAATTTGTCACTTTGTTCTCTTCAATTTTGTTATATGCTTACAAAATTGTAAGATATGACAGGATTGACGTTTTCTGCATTATGAAAAAGGTGGGTGTTTTGCTTGATATATCCGTTGTTTGAATTTTGTTAGGTGTTTAATTTAGGGTAATCTTACTGGTTGGCATGTTGACTGCTAAACTAACATCGTAATGGGTTTAAAGGATGTAAATGAGTTTAATTAATAAAATACCGGATAAGCCACGAGATCATTGTGGCGTTTTTGCTGTTTACGGTGTGAAGTCTGCGCCAATAGCAATATATAATGGATTATTTGCATTGCAGCATCGCGGGCAGGAAAGTGCCGGGATGGTTGTCTGTGATGGTAAGGATATGCGTTATTGTAAGGGTATGGGGCTGGTAAGCGATGTCTTTGATGGCGATTTTGCCGATCATCTTCCTGGAGATATTGGTATTGGCCATGTGCGCTACTCCACAACAGGTTCATCAAGCCCTGTTAATGTGCAACCTTTTTTGGCCACCTGTCGTGACGGCATGTGGGCAACGGCACATAATGGAAATCTTGTTAATGCCTCTGAACTGCGTGATAATTATCAGAAAAAGGGGGCCATATTCCAGACTTCCACTGATAGTGAGATACTTCTGCATCAGCTTGCAGATCCTTCATTTTTTTCAAAAAGAGATCGCATTCGTCAGGCTTTAGCGGAGCTGCGTGGCTCTTTTGCAATCGTGATTGCCCGTAAAGACTGTATTTATGCCGCCCGTGATCCCTGGGGAATTAAACCGCTTTCTATCGGTAAATTGGGTGATGGCTATGTTGTCTCCAGTGAGACCTGTGCAATGTTGCAGGTGGGCGCTACATTTTTGCGTGATGTTGTCCCTGGTGAATTGATCAAGATTAGCGCAAGCGGTATTAAGAGCATGCGTTTTGCCGGTGTTCCCAATGGTCGCTATGGTCAGTGTGTTTTTGAACATATATATTTTGCCCGCCCGGACAGTTTTCTTTTTGGACAGAGTGTTTATAAGGTGCGTACTGATATTGGCAGGAGGCTTGCAACAGAGCATCCGGTTGAAGCGGATGTGGTTGTTCCTATTCCTGACAGCGGAGTACTTGCCGCTATGGGATATGCCCAGGCTAGCGGTATCAGTTTTGAATTAGGCTTTATTCGAAACCATTATGTGGGCCGTACTTTTATTATGCCCACTCAGGATTCGCGTACCAGCTCTGTGGATTTGAAGCTGGCAATTGTGCCGGAGGTGGTTAAAGACAAACGGGTGGTTATGGTTGATGATTCAATTATCAGAGGTACCACCATAAAAAAACGGGTTGAAATTATGAGGGCCTGCGGAGCCAAAGAGGTGCATGTCCGTATTGCCTGCCCGCCAACCCGTCATCCATGTTATTTCGGTATTGATTTTCCTGATCCAAGTGAACTTGTTGCATCAGGTTGTTCTGTGGAGCAGGTTCGTGATTTAATAGGTGCGGATTCAGTTGGTTATTTGAGTATTAAGGGTTTATGTTCGGTTTTAGATCAGCCTCAACATTTTTGTATGGGCTGTTTTGATGGTAAGTATGTTTGTGAAACGCACAATGCAACAAACAGACAGACTTTAGGTAAATCTTGCGGTGGTAATGTAATTGATCGATACAAGCGTAAAAAATAATATCTCTGCCTAATGGGTGTAAATCATCCGTAAGTCACTATTTATTATGGAAACAGATATGAGAGAAAACAAAGTGAATTATTATCCTGAAAAACAAGGTATGTACGACCCGGCATCAGAGAAAGATGCCTGCGGTGTTGGCATGGTGTGTCATCTCAAAGGTAAGAAATCTCACGATATAGTTGAGAAAGCTTTGCAGGTTCTTGCTAACCTGGAACATCGCGGTGCTACCGGATATGACCCTGATACGGGTGATGGCGCCGGAATTCTGATTCAGATTCCTCATGAATTTTTCAAGAGTGTTGTCGATGGCCTTCCCGAGGCCGGTCTGTATGGGGCTGGTTCGGTTTTTCTGCCTCAAAGTGAAGCTGGTCGTAAGATATGTGAAGAGACTCTTGAGAAGTATTTGAAGGCCGAGGGGCTTGAGATCATTGCCTGGCGTGATGTTCCAGTCGATCCCAGTGCGATTGGTGAGCTTGGACAAAGCACCATGCCGTTTATTCGTCAGCTCTTTGTCGGTTGCGGTTCTGTTGCTGCCGATGCGCTTGATCGTCACCTCTTTATTGCCCGTAAGTTAGCCGAGAATGAAATTCTCAAGAGCGATGTCGAGGGCCGCGAGCAGTTTTACCTGCCGAGTATGTCATCAAAATTAATTGTGTATAAAGGTTTGATGCGCTCTTTCCGTGTGGCTAAGTTCTACCCTGAACTAACCAATCCGCTTATTACCTCCGGTCTGGCTCTTGTGCATCAGCGTTACAGCACCAATACGTTCCCGGCATGGCCGTTGGCACAGCCCTTCCGTTTTATCAGTCATAACGGTGAGATTAATACGGTACGTGGTAATATGAACTGGATGAAGGCCCGTCAGGGACTCTTTGAGTCTGAACTGCTGGGTACCGGCCTTGAACGCCTCTTCCCTATCTTGACCGAGGGTGCCAGTGATTCCGCAATTATTGATAATGCAATTGAACTGCTTTACCACGCAGGGCGTTCTCTGCCGCATGCTGTTCTTATGCTGATACCAGAGGCCTGGCATCATCATGCCGAGATGCCCTCTGCTAACAAAGCTTTCTATGAGTATCACGCCTGTATCATGGAACCATGGGATGGTCCCGCCTCTATTCCGTTTACGGATGGCGAGGTTATCGGTGCAGTGCTTGACCGTAATGGCTTACGTCCTTCCCGCTATACCGTGACAAAAGACGGTCTTGTTATTATGGGTTCTGAATCAGGTGTGCTTGAGATCGATCCTGAAAATATCGAGAGTCGCGGACGGCTCCAGCCGGGACGTATGTTCCTGATTGATACCACCAAGGGCTGCATTATAGAGGATGAAGAAATTAAATCCGAACTGGCTGCACTGAAGCCTTACCAGGAGTGGCTGGACAAGAATTTGATGTGCCTAAATGAGATCAGTGAACCGGATGGGAACTCTCTTAAACTTGAGTTGAATGACGATGATCTGGCCGCGCGCCAGCGTCTGTTTGGCTATAGCCAGGAGGATCTGAAAGTTGTGCTGGGGCCTATGGCTCAGAAGTCTATGGATCCGATTGTTTCGATGGGTAATGATACCCCTCTGGCAGTTCTTTCCGAGCGCTCACGTCAGTTCAGTGATTACTTTCATCAGCTATTTGCTCAGGTAACCAATCCTCCTTTGGACTGTATTCGTGAGGAACTTGTTACTGCCCTTAACTCATATATCGGTAAACAGGGTAACCTTCTTCAGGAAAATCCTGACCTTTGTAAAATGCTGCGCGTTAACCAGCCTTTGCTCTCAGAGGTCGAACTTAAGAAGATCTGTAATACAGAGAATGATCTTATTAAGAGTATTACCCTTTCAACAACTTTTAACGTCAATGCTTCCACTGATACGGTATTGAAAGATACGCTTGAAGAGTTATGCGCCGCGGCTGAGAAAGCTGTGCTTGATGGACGTACCTTCCTTGTTCTTTCTGATCGTGATGCCAACCCGGAACGAGCCCCGATACCTGCCCTTCTGGCTGTCTCTGCGGTCCATCAGCATCTTGTTCAGAAGCAACTGCGAGCCCACACCGCTCTGGTGCTGGATTCCGGTTCTCCGCGTAGTGCTCATCACTTTGCCTGTCTGATAGGTTTTGGTGTTGATGTGATCTGCCCATATCTGGCCTATGCAACATTGCGTGACCTCTCTGCCCGTAGACTTTATGTAGACATTGGCCCGGAAGAGGCCTGTGCCCATTTTGTGAAAGCCGTTAGCAAAGGTCTGCTCAAGATTATGTCCAAGATGGGAATTTCTACCCTTCAGAGTTATCGCGGTTCTCAGATTTATGAGATTGTCGGTTTGAACAGCAA
This sequence comes from Kiritimatiellia bacterium, assembly GCA_027858965.1. Lineage (GTDB taxonomy): Bacteria > Verrucomicrobiota > Kiritimatiellia > RFP12 > UBA1067 > M55B167. The sequence goes on along the minus strand of JAQIBS010000251.1, from coordinate 2,389 downwards.
TGTGACAAATACATATTTTACCGGTACTGTTTCACGGATTGAAGGAGTCGGGTTGAAGCAGATTGCCGAAGAGGCAATGATCAATCACAAGGCTGGTTATCTTCCTCGCGTGCATGGAGCAATTGAGCTTCAGGATGGCGGGTTATATCAGTGGCGACGTGAGGGCGAGAAGCATCTCTATAATCCTGCCACAGTTGTGCTGCTGCAGGAAGCTGTTCAAAAGGGGGATTATGAGCTCTATAAGAAGTATGCCAATTTAATCTCTGGAGAACAGGCTGATCTCTCTACCCTGCGCGGTTTGTTTAAGCTCAAGAAAGCCGCTCAGCCAATTCCTCTGGATGAAGTGGAACCATGGACCGAGATTGTTAAACGTTTCAAAACCGGCGCAATGTCATATGGCTCTATAAGTCGGAATGCTCATGAAACCCTGGCTATTGCTATGAATCGTATTGGTGGTTCCAGTAATAGCGGCGAGGGTGGTGAGAATGCTGAACGTTTCCGGCCTGATCCCCAGGGTAACTGGCGTATCAGTAAAATTAAACAGGTTGCTTCCGGTCGTTTCGGAGTGACCAGCCATTATCTGGTTAATGCAAAAGAACTGCAGATAAAAATGGCTCAGGGCGCTAAGCCTGGTGAGGGCGGACAGCTGCCGGCCGAAAAGGTTTATCCCTGGATTGCCGATACGCGTTTGTCTACTCCCTATGTTCAGTTGATTTCACCGCCACCGCATCATGATATTTATTCAATTGAGGATCTGGCTCAGCTGATCCATGATTTGAAAAATTCAAATCCTGAGGCTCGTATCAGCGTTAAGCTGGTCTCCGAGGCCGGTGTTGGAACAATTGCGGCAGGTGTGGCTAAAGGTAAGGCGGACTTGATCCTGATCAGCGGTTACGATGGGGGAACAGGCGCATCGCCGATGACCTCTGTCAAACATGCCGGCTTGCCTTGGGAACTGGGCCTGGCTGAAACACAACAGACCCTGATGCTTAATAAACTGCGCAGCCGTGTGCGCTTGGAGTGCGACGGCAAGTTGATGAGCGGACGTGATGTCGCTGTTGCCTGTTTGCTGGGAGCTGAAGAGTTTGGCTTTGCAACAGCACCGCTGGTTGCAATTGGCTGCGTGATGATGAGGGTTTGTCATTTGAATACATGTCCGCAGGGAATTGCCACACAGGACCCGCGCCTGGCTAAGAAATTTAAGGGTAAGCCAGAATATGTGGTTAACTTCATGAAGTTTATCGCCGAGGATTTTCGTACCTATATGGCAGAGATGGGATTCCGTACCGTCGATGAGATGGTTGGACGTGTGGACCTGGTTGAAATGAAAGATGCTGTTAAACAATGGAAGGCCAAAGGTCTTGATTATAGTGCGATTCTCAAAGTTGTCGATGGCTCTCCCGAGGAACGCCGTTGCACAGAAGTTCAGGATCATGGAATCAGCGATACCGTTGACCGCACCTTGATCGAGCAGGCCCGCCCGGCACTTGAGGGTGGTGTTCCGGTTGATATCAATCTCAAGATCCGTAATATCTACCGTACAATTGGAACCATGCTCAGTAGCGAAATCTCCAAGCGTTATGGTGCAGATGGTCTCCCTGAAGACACAATCAAAATTCATTGCCATGGAACTTGCGGACAAAGCTTTGCTGCCTTTGGAGCAAAAGGTTTGAGCATGTTTGTTTATGGCGATGCCAATGATTATTTTGGTAAGGGTCTTTCGGGTGCCAAGCTGGTACTGCGACCGGATGAGAAAGCGTTATATGTTGCCGAGGATAATATAATTGTCGGAAATGTTGGTTTCTATGGTGCTACCAGTGGTGAAGCTTATATTCGCGGCTTGGCAGGTGAACGTTTCTGTGTGCGTAACAGCGGCGTGAATGCCGTTGTTGAAGGTGTCGGTGACCACGCTTGTGAGTATATGACTGGCGGATGTGTTGTCGTTCTTGGCGATACAGGACGTAATTTCGCGGCTGGTATGAGCGGCGGTGTTGCCTACGTGCTTGATCAAGACGGAATGTTCAGTGACAAGCGCTGTAACCGGGAACTGGTGGATCTTGAGCAGATCGATGATACCGATGAAGCGAAAGTTCTCGGCATGATTAAGAAACATCTTGAATATACCGATAGTCCGGTTGCAAAAGGGGTGATCGATAACTGGGACGAACTGAAAGATAAGTTTGTGCGTGTAATGCCACGTGATTACAAACTGGCCTTGAAACGTATTGCCAAGGATAAGTTGGCAGCAAGCGCAAGTGCTTGATTTTGGGTCTGCGCAGAAATAAATTCACAAATTTTTGTGGCTAGGCGCATGGCTGACAAGGCGCGGAAACACAGGAATATGGACATATTTCGAGTTTCCGCAACGAAGTCAGGCGTGATGCAGTAG
>JAQIBS010000173.1 GCA_027858965.1 Kiritimatiellia bacterium | reverse complement strand
ATAAATAATTATCCGCGCCGGATCTTGGACTACACATCCGCGAAGGATGTATTCGAGGGAGAGTTGAGCGGCTGTCAAGCATAATGAATTTTGTCGCATTTAGAGTTGCAATCCGGCCCCATCGCGTCTTGACAAATCGCTGTTGCCGCGTGTAAGAAACATCAAGCCTATGGCAAAAATGACTGTGATTGCTGATGAGGTCAGCAGGCTGGATTGTGTGGCAACAGGATCCTGCCAGAAGTAGGATAAAGCGGAGCAGACTCCCATGGCTATGCCGATAACAAGTGTGACAATCGAAACAATATGAAAGACAACGCGTTTGTTCATTTCAGGAATACCGACTGGATTTTCTTTACTGCGTCATGATGTGCAAAAATGACCAAGCGGTCAGAAGCGGCCAGTTCCAGATCGCCTGTTGCGCTAACAACCTCCTGGTCGCGCAACACAGTAGCAATGATAGCAGAACGTGGCATTTTGATTTTTTTGATTTTTTTGCCGCAAAGCCTGCTGTCTGTTTTGATGATAATATCAAGCAGTTCTCCCGGTAGATTATGCAGCAGAGCGGCTGCCTTGATCTGTTTAGAACGCAGGTAGTGTAAAATGGCATGTGTTGTTGAGATATAGGGGCTTACAATTCGATTGACCAGCTTAAGACTCTCAACTATCGGAATATAGTCCGTGCGGGCAATCTGGGCTGTTGTAAACTCAACTCCCTGTTTGCGTGCCATTAAGCAGTTCATTATATTGTTTTCATCATCTCCGGTGAGCGCTACGAATGCGGTTCGGTTTGTGATTCCGGTCTCTGTGAGCGTGCTTTCGGAAAGGGCATCGGCCCGTAGGATCAGAGTCTTATGGAGTTGTGATGAACAGAAACGAGCACGCTCTTCATCTTTCTCAAGCAATACACATTCAACAGAGTCTTCAAGTAGCTTGGCAAGCATTAATCCAAGATCTCCGCCGCCAGCAATAATGACCTTTTTCATCGGCTTAATTTCAGGACAGACCCACTCGGCGAATTGCGCAACTATGTTGCATTTACCAAGGATATAGACTAAATCGCCCTCTTTGAAGAGTGTGTCGCCGTGAGGAATGATCAGTTCGCCGGAGCGATGAATGGCAATCATACGAATTTGCTGGATTAAATTAGGTTTGTCGCAGGTTGCCGGGGTTGTCCCAATTAACGGGGTGGCTTTCTTGATCTTGAAACCGGCAACAATCACTTTTCCGGCAAAGAGATCGAATGATTCTACAGCTCCCGGCATGTTCAGGCTTTGAAAAATCTCATGAGCGCACTCTTTTTTCTGGTTGATTACCAGACCAATGCCCATTGCAGTCAGGTCGTAGGCATTGTTTGAGTTTATATATTCCGGGCTGGCAACACGCGCAATATTACGTTTGACTCCTGCTGCATGGGCGTACAGGCATGCAAGTATATTGATTTCGTCGCAATCGGTAACCGCAATACAGATGTGGCATTTATCGACTTGCGCCTCCTCTAGTACACGTGGACTTGATCCTGGACCGCAAATGGTCAGAATATCCAGTTTTGACTCTGCTATAGATAAAGCCTGTGGATCAGTATCAACCATCACCACGCTGTGCTTCTCTTCGCAAAGCCTTAAAGCTAGTTGTTGTCCGGCATTACCGGCTCCTATTATCAGAATTCTCATTAAGTTAATATTAATAGCAAAAATATGCTCAGTGAAACAGGATAAAAGGGGGATGAAATTGTGTTTTCAGCTCTTGAACATTGCTGTTAGTTCTGATAAATTTAATTAATGAAAATAAAAAAAGCATTAAGTATTGGGGAAAATTGCGTCAGTTTAGCGCAAATCGTTAAAAGAGTTGTTTCATGGGGTATTCTTTTCTGTTGGGGGTTGATCGTTTTACCGTGCGTTGTTCAAGCTACGGATATTTATGTTTCGCCCGGGGGGAGTGATGAAAACCCCGGAACAAAGGAGAAACCCTTGGCAACGCTTTCAAAGGCAATTGAGCAGCAGCGTAACTCAGGTCCGGGTACTGTCTGGCTGATGGATGGAGAGTATTCAACAACCTCTGGTTTTGTTCTGGATAAGCGCAATAACGGTTCTGAAAGCGCGCCTTTGATAATTCGTTCTGTTGTGCCAAAGAAAGCACGTATTACCGGCGCAAGGCCTGTCAAAGGATTTAAGTCGATATCAGTTGAGGATGCGAAAACATTAATCTCTGAGGATGCCCGTAAAAATGTACTGGTTGCAGATTTGAAAGCACAGGGATTCCCAGCCCTGAAGGCCTTGAAATCCCTATTCCGGGCACCCGGTGTTGAAGAAGTTATATTTGGCGATAAGCCGATGACTGTTGCCCGTTGGCCGAATGAGGGTTTCACTATGTTTACCGAGCTTATTGATGCCGGTGCATCAGGCCGCACTCACTGGGTACAGCGCGATGTCTATCGTCCCGGCTCATTCAAGTTTCCCTCTGACCGCGCAAAGTATTGGGATATCTCACGAGGTGTCTATCTGCATGGCTTCTGGTGCTATGAGTGGCATGATGAGGCAATCAAGGTTGCTAGCTATACCAACGATACCCGCGAACTGCGATTTGCTGCAAAACCTCGCTATGGTGTTGGAAATCCCGGTCAGAAGGATGATGAGCAGAAACGTCAGTTCTATGCACTGAATGTTTTTGAGGAGCTGGATACTCCCGGTGAGTACTATCTCGATCGAAAGACAAACAAGCTCTATCTTTGGCCACCGGATGATATTTCAAAGAATTCTGTCTATCTTTCTCTGTGCAGCAATCCTCTTTTAAAAATTTCGCAGGTCTCTAATGTTGTTTTGCGTGACCTTGTCTTTGAAAACAGCATTGATTGTGCTGTGAGTATGGAAAATTGCAACAACGTACGTGTTGAAAACTGTCTGGTTCGTAATTTGGCACAAAAAGGAATCAATTGCTGGGGTGGCAGTAATAACCATATTATAGGGTGTGAAATAACCTGTCTCGGCTCTATGGCCATTAATATGAGCGCAGGCGATCGTAAAACTCTTACAATGGGTAACTGTTCTGTGGTTGGAAACCATCTGCATCATCTCGGCCGTCATGACTGGGGTGGAGGACGGGGATTAAACCTGGGTGGGTGCGGTAATCGGGCGGCACATAACTATATTCATGACTTACCTACTGGCGGTATCTGCTATAGCGGGAATGAGCATATACTGGAATTTAATGAAATTCATAAGGTATGCACGATTTACTCGGATGTAGGTGTTTTCTATACAGGGCGTGACTGGAGTTCGCGTAACAATATCGTACGTTATAACCTGATCTATGATTCGACAGGTTTTGCTGGCTGTAGTCATGGCTCACAGGCTATTTATCTCGACGATTGTGACAGCGGTGATACTGTTAAGGGAAATATTGTGTTTGGAGGTGCTAACCGCGGAGTGTTGCTTGGCGGCGGACGAGACAATACCTTGGAGGATAACATCTTCATAAATCTGCCCAAAGGCATTCATATTGATGCACGCGGACCTAAAGGTATTACGCTTGATAAACCGGGTAGCTGGAACCTGAAGACTAAATGTGAAAGAGTCGGTTATCTCTCTCCTCTCTGGAAAGAGCGTTATCCTCGTTTGGCAAGGGTGTTGGACGAAGAACCATTGCTGCCGATGGGAAATGTATTTCGTCGCAATATCCTGATTGGTTGTGAAAAGCCCTGGGCTCTTTCAAAAGGTGTAAACCCCGAATGGCTGACCCGTGAAAATAATCTGGAGTTCAAAATGGAAGATTTTCCATTTTTCGAAGGTCAGTTTACTGGCAAGCGTCCTGATCTCTCTAAGCTGCCTGAAATCTGGAAAAAAGTTCCAGGCTTTGAAGCCATTCCGCTTGAAAAGATCGGCCTGCAGGGAATGTGATGCAATAGATACATTCTTTTTTTAAAGTAATGCAAGCATCCTGCTTGCCTCAATAATCAACCAAGCAGGATGCTTGGGTTACCTTTGATATTGTTATTTTTATCCTTTTTGCCTAGGCGGGGAACCGGAAAACAGAATCTATGAAACTGATGATCACCGCTTTGTTGCTTGCTTTTGTTGCTGGATGCTCGATCATCGGGAGTGATTCCGATGATCAGTTTTCAGTAGGTCCGGATAAACCCTATAAAACAATATCTGCGGCACTGGCTGTAATGAAAGACGGGGATCTCTGCGTTATCACTCCCGGTGTTTACCGTGAGAGAATTGATGTGATGCAGAGCAATGTTGTTCTGCGCGGTCAGGGGCGGGTGGTTATTACCGGTTGTGATCCGGTTGCCAGTATGCAGCCTTGCGTTGTCAATGGCTGTGACTGCCTGAAAACAGCTGTAAATGGTATGGTTTATGATCTCTTCTGTGACGGTCGATATCTTATGCCAGCCCGTTACCCTGATAAAACCTGCGCTATGACCTCAAATGAGGACTGGATGGAAAGCTTTATCGGCACAGCAGGAAATATCAGCTTCAATGAGAAAGCGCAACTGATGTTTCTTTTCACAACTGCGAGTTTGAACACATCTCTCCATTTCAACATAATGCCAATGATACACCGGCAAATAAACGCGGTCAGAGTTTGCCATCCTGCTGGGGAATACCTGAGAACGGTACAGCCGGCGTATTTGTGAAGGGCGATCGCTTTACTGCTGAAAACTGTCGCTTTTCCAAAAGCTGGTGGTGTGGAATGATGATACGCGGCAACAATGCCCGTATTAAAAACTACGTTTTTGAGGATATGAACTGGATGGCCAAACGCTGTGCAGGAATCTTCTCCTGGGGTAATAGCAATGTGGTCAGATACTGCACTCTCCGCAATCTGGGAGGGGCTGGAATTGAGGGCGGTAACTCCGGTTGGATCGGACAGTATGCAAAGAACAATATCTGGGAATATAACTACATCGAGAATGTCTGCCGCATGATTGTGGATCAGGGATTCTTCTATGTGAATCATCAGTCGGGTGCTAACCCGAAAGCCAACTCCATCTGGCGTTATAATGGGAGAGCTGGATTTCTCCAAAGGGGAAAAGAGATATAAGTGGCAGAACAATCTGCAGAATCAGAGCGTTGCCGACCTCAGGTGTCCAGCTGATATGGAGTTTACACCCGTGGCTGAAAAGCTGTAGAGCGGTGGTATTTCTGTGCAGGGAGAGCCGATTCCTTATGTGGGGGCAGTTGATCCGACAAAGGGAATGTGGCGATACGGAGCGGATGAATCCAAACTTCCTGAGTAAACTGCTTTATTCAATAATAACGCCTGTTACAAAAAAAGTATTGTTTTGCGCGTTCACGAAGAAAAGTCTCAACTATTAATTCTCAATTTATGATTTTTCTTTAATGCTTGCCCGGTTTTGTCTTCAGCTTCTTTCTCCAGTTTACACTTGGTCCTGGATCATCAGCTGGTGGTCCGTGCGGATGCAGGTGCGTCAGGTTAAGAGCATGTTCCTTTGTGGCATACATCTCGGCTTTGCTTGTGAAGAACCAGATGGGGGATGACCAGGCCAACTCTTCATCATCCCGGTGAATGCGAACGTAGTACCAGAGAGTCCTGTCTTTGGGTGCGGCTTTGTCTGTCCAGCCGATATTCACATCCCTGGAATTCGGTTCGGCGGTGTATATCTCCTCGTTGTTGCGGATGATAACCACCTTTGCAATCGGCCGGTCGGCACAAGCCGTGATTGTGAATGGGATATCACCTTTTGGCAGGGTGGTTTTGTCGCCCATTATCTGTTTCACGGAACTGACAAACAGCGACATCTTGGCTCCGCTTGTTCCAAATGTATGACGGGCATGGAATGCTTTGAATAGAGATTCTCTGCTGAGATCCTCAGCCCATACCCCGGCTTTTCCTTTGCTGCCTCCATGATCGGGACTTGCGATAATGCCTATAATCAGGCCCATAGCCCAGGCATCCTGTAGAAAATGACCTTTAAAGGGGGTGGCTGCCTTTGACTGACGCGGGGCCCCCAGATATTCATAGCTCTCTCTCTGCTGGAATATCTCTGCTAGCGGCTGGTGATGTTCGTCATGGTGGGTCCAGTCAGTCGGATTGTTGCCTGTATCAGCCAGTTGATGGGGGATGGAGATAAACTCAGCATCTCCGATATCGTTCCATACTTCCGTAGGGCTCTGTGCCGGTTCATCACGCGAATCATAATACTTCGGGAAGAATGCGTCCTGATAGATAAGATTATGGTGTCCGTAGCGTTTTACGGAGCGTGGTGGATCGTAGTGCACGTGATCCGATGTCCACTCCTCGCCCAGTAACGAAATGAACCTGTTACTGTCGAAATGTGCACGTACCCTCTCGGATGAATAGGCCCACTGCGGATGATCCATATTGTAACCGTGATCTGTGATCGCTGTAAAATCCAGCATCTCTATATCGCGCTGGTTGGCCCATAGATCGTCAACCGGAGGATTCTGTGAACGCTGGCATACCGATAGATCAGAGTGTTCATGCATATCACCCCAATACAGAGTCAGCTCGCTGCCGTTGTGCATTTGTCTCTGACGGGGTAGTCCGGCACTGTATTTCTGAACATGATTGATCAGGCTGAAGTCAGTGGGAGGCATCTGGCTGCAAATCTCCTGTGAACTCAGGCTGAACGGTTGATGCATGGGCATTGCACTGGTCATAGAATTGGTTGATTGCTTACGTTCTGTCTCTGTGACTGGCACCAGAACCACCTCGCTGGTCCAGTCCTCGGATTTGCCTGTTTCAATGCCCCAGTTGCGCGGAAGGTTGTCGCGTTGACAGGCAGCCACAACTTTGCCATCGCAGATTGCCATGGGTATCGGTCGCCAGCGTCCCTGTTCTTTCCAGAGTGTGATTGGACTGCTGAGGCCCTGCTCTCCTGTCTGCCAGGCCAGTGACTCCCATCCTTTATGTGCATCAAGAGAGTGTCTTGCTGTCAGAATCAGGCGGTCATCAGTTGTCTGCAATATCCGGGGGTGCATGTATAGAGAGTTCGGTGCTTTGCCCGCTAATTCTTTGAATACGCTATTCAGAAAGCACAGCTTATTGTTCTCATTAATTTTTGCAACCACAACTCTCTGCTCATCGAATTTGTTGATCAGGTGTTTCTTAAAGGACTGCGCCTGCCACGTCATCCATAGATTATGCATGCCTGTCCTGTTTATTCCGGCTGCTAGATGTACGTGTCTTTCAATACGGGGATCTGATGTGAGCTGTAACACGTTATTCCAGCTGCCGTTTTCATAATAACATCCGTGGATATTAACATTCTCTCCATCAAAGCTGTCCCAGGCGGCAAAGGCCTTTCCATCATCAAGGAAAATCACATCAGGATTCGATGAAGAGATATTCTTTGTGCTGACAGCCTGAATTTTGGAGACGTGGTTTTGATTAACGCTTGCTGCATAGATTCTTCTTGGAAACTCATTGTTGCCCTGCCACACAACCAGAGCCTGATCATTTCTGATATCCAGGGCCGAAAGAATGTTCGCACTACCACCCGCACTGAGATAATGTACAGCATCGGTTTTTTGGGCATTATGATTGTAATAGATGCAGGCTATCTCCCATCGTTCACTGCGCTCAATCGGCAGGGTGATAACACATCCTTTTGACCACTCCACGATATCCGGTGTGCCGATGCCTGTAATTCCATCCGGTTTGAATGTAAAGGAGAGGGTGCGCTTTTCTCCCTTGATGTTGTAGAGCCGCAGTTGTGGTCCTGCTGCATCTCTTGTGGTTACTGCCAGCCATAGGCCGTTTGTTTTGTCGCTGCAGAGTGCTGGAAAATCTTCAGGGTCTTCCATCCATGGCCCTGTTTCAGGATCTGCAACTACTTTTATGTCGTCCAGGAAGGCCTGACCGGGAAGTGATCCGAATGACGAAGGGGCCACAAGCTCTATAACACCGGGGGCATCTGTAGGTACAACATAACTTGTTTGAAACCTCTTCCATTCCTTCGGAAGCTTATCTATCTGAAATGCGGACTTGCGCTTTTCACCCTCCTGCGTAATCCAGATCGCACACCGGACTCGTTCAGGGCTTCTGGCAAAGAATGAGAGCGTAAGCCTTCGGTTGCCCATATCCTTAAAAGGAATCAGATATTTCAGGGCCTGATTTGGTTTGCTGATTTCACCGGAAATTACTTTGCCCCGCTGGGATGATATCTCTTGATGGAGTTTGTATCCAACGGGTAGTTCTGATGTCTGCTTACTTTCAAAGCTGGTTTTAAAGATGGTCTCGGATTTCGGCTGTATCCAGATCCCGGAAGAGCCGGGACCGGCTGTTACGTTAATGCATAGCAGTAGAATGGTGAAGATGACTACGGCGGTTGTATTGTGTGATTTCATGTAAAACCTTTTGTTAGTCCTTCAACTTGTTTTTATTCTTTCGATGTTTAGCGGCTCTGTGGGTTGTCGGTTGGCCTGGGACTTTTTTCAGTTTGAGGGGAGCTCCCCATATCTCAATATAGCGTTTTTCCATTTGAGAGACTCTCTCTGGATGCTGTGCGGCAATATTGTTCTCTTCAAATGGATCTGATTTCAGATTATAGAGTTCCCATGCTCCGTCGGTGCATGAGACCAGTTTCCAGTCACCCTGTCGCAGAGCATAGTTTTTTGCATATTGAAAGAACAGCTCGCGTTCCTCTGTGTTTTGCGTGCCGGAAAAAAGCGGAGCCATTGACCTGCCGTCAAAAGGACGGACCTTGTGATCTTTTATCTGAGCTGGATATGTGCCGCCGCCCAGATCAATCAGGGTTGGTAGTATATCTACCAGATGAGCCGGTCTGGTTATTAAGCCCTTTGCTTTGAGTCCTGCAGGCCAGTGAACTATCATAGGCGAGTGCGTCCCGCCTTCATGCTGATTCTGTTTATAGTATTTAAAAGGTGTGTTGCTTACCCATGCCCAGGATGTGTCGTATGTCCAATAGGATTCAGGGTCCCATGGATTAAGATTTTTGCCCTTAGTTCGCTCAAAGGGACAGCCTCCATTGTCAGAGAAGAGAAGAATGACTGTATTATCTAATACGCCTTTTTCTTGAAGAAAGGCGGTCAGCCGACCAACTTGCTGATCAATCCGGTCGATCATACCGGCATAGGCAGCCATACGACGACTCTCCCAGCTTTTGTTTTCAGCTGAAAGCGAGTTCCATGAGGGGATAGCCCCGGGCCGTTTCGGTAATTTTTTTTCATCAGAAAACAGACCGACCTGCTTCTGTTTTTCAAAGCGCTGCCTGCGGATAAGATCCCAGCCCTCCTTATATCGATTTTCATACTTTCTGAAATCCGGTTCACGTACCTGCAGCGGATAGTGAGGGGCATTGTGGGCGATATATAGCAGAAAGGGCTTCTTTTTTGCTATGCCTTCATTGATGAATTTCATGCCCCACTCTGTATTGGCATCGGTTGTATAAAAATCTTTTCCGAAATCCGACCATGGCTTGTCATCCAGATGAAATGTATTATCGCCTTTGAAATAGCTGGTGGCACCGGAGAGGTGACCGAAGTATCGGTCAAAGCCGCGTTCAACCGGATTGCCGTCAAGATGCCACTTGCCTGTCATAGCCGTGAAGTAACCTGCCGGTTTGAGCACCTCTGCGATTGTGGCAGCTTTGCTGAGCCCCTGTCCCCATCCGCGCGGTTTGTCGGCCAGATGGCACCACTGGCCCGACATCAGACAGACGCGTGAGGAGTGGCATTTAGCTGTGTTATAGAACTGGGTGAAGCGAGCTCCATTCTCGGCAAGTCGATCGATGTTCGGGGTTTCAATCTCGCTACCGTAACAGCCAAAGTCAGAAAATCCCAGGTCATCCACCATGATTATTACGAAATTTGGCTTTTCCGCACCGTGAAGTAATGATGTGCATATCAGCGCAGCTGAAAGAAAAGAGTAGCGAAGTTTTTTCAAGTTCATAATGTCTCCTTGTTTGAAGGATATGCGTCGTGCTGAAGTTGTCGAAAAATCATATTTTTTTGTAGTCCCGTTGCCCCACCGGGCGCTGGTTTCGCCGGGTGTGGCACCCGGCCTACAGTTTCTGCTGATCCTCGCAACGGAGCCACTGGATATGAGCGAAGTCTCAGATCAGGCTTAGTTGCTTAAAGGATAGCATATTCTTCTGGTTTTCCCATCAGCTTCAACCGTCAGATCAAACCCGGATGCTCTGTTATCAGGTGTGATCTTTATCTCAGGTTGTTTTCCGTTATAGGGGGCAACAAGGGTTATGTAACGGACTCTCTGATCCTTTGCTGTCTTATGAATGCGGTAGCGGAAGGCCGGTCGCGGCTCTTTTTTAGTATAATGGAAGGAGACCTGCCCCTTGACCTCTTCCAGTGTCATGCCCTCCTGATTCACCGGCTGTATCAGAACATTCCATCCCTCAGCAAAGTCAGTCCTGACAGATGAGGCCTCGTTGTTGAAAACCGCTTTTTCCGGTGCCAGCTGAAAATTCAGGTCAATCTCACCTGTGCCATCACCTATGGCTTCGTCCACAATTATAAAATATCTTTTATCGACAAAGCAAACTGATCGTCTATGGGTGAGATCCTTGTAACTTGCATTTTCCAGTACCAGCATATCCAGGTTTTCACCGGGCTGCCACAGCAGAAGTTCAGGGGCAAATGCAGAGTTCTTTTCATTCAGCGTCAATGTCTGATGGTTGCGGGTGGCACGGAACCAGTTGCGGTTTTCCCTGTCGCCGGAGTAGATGTAACAGCCGGTATCAGGCATCAGGTGACGGCCGCCTGCAATGAGCTCAAAGCTGCCGTTGTCGGGCTGACAATGAAAACCGCCATTGCCGCCGCATTTCAGAATGAGGCCGATATCATCCCGGTTCCATCCGCTTCGGAGTGAATAAAAACCACTCGCTTTTAATGCCAGGGCGGTCGATTCGGGTTTAACGCCCTCTTTGCCTTTTGTGGCGATATATAGGAAGTCGGGTCGGTTGAAAAGCTTAGACCACTGCTTAAGATTCCTGTATGTGCTGCCAGGACCGCTGGTTTTGCTGTCGCCGAACTGCGGGGTGCTTCCGTCAGGAAAGCTGACATTGATTGTAGCTGCGCACATCTTTTCAATAGTTTTCAGATAGACCTTCGGGAACATATCTCGCTGTCCGTTCATTTCAGCTAACTCAAGTGTCCGCATAAACCATGAAATACATCCTACATGATAACCATAGGATAACTCACGCTGGTGTCCATCGGCATTTACCTGATTATATATCTCCTGGTTTAAACGCTTAACAGCTTCATCGCGCCATTTCAATGATTCTTTGAATTCGGGAAATGTCAGCGCAATAAATGCAAGTCCCTCTGCCTCCATCAGGGCCCAGTTGCTGCCTTTGCTGTAGCGCTGCATCAGATAAGTTGAGTGGGTGTAGAAGCAGTTGAGGAAGTCTGTCAGTACTGCCGGAGTAAATGAGGGGGAGTCGATAAAACGCTGGTAGAGAGCTGTCCAGCTATGTCCACGTATGCCGGCCTCGATGGATCGCCAGGAGTTTTTATGTTTTTTGTCTAACGGATTTTTTTTAACCCAGTCCTGTAGCTGAATGCACCATTCACGGGCGTATTTTTCATCGCCGGTATGCAGATATGCCTTAGACATAGCATCCCAGAAGAACATTCTGTGCAGTTGCCAGATCCATTCTTTATCAGGAACCGGGTTGCTCATCCAGTCAATATCATCACCACGGAAGTATGGTTTATAGCTCTTTTGCCCAATAAAAATATGCTTCAGGGCATCATCTGCCCTTTTTATATCTGTGCTGCTGGCAGATTTTCCTTTCAGCTTTTTGCCGAAAGTTCGTTTAACGGGATGTTTTACAGATATCCTCGCGCGGTAATATGCAAGCAGCTCTGTGGCAGCCAGCTCCGGGTTGTCTGCGGATGCCTTGACTTTCTCCAGCCCGGGGGCATTCAGGTCCAGGCGTGCCAGCAGTTTTGAAACTTCAGCCGTGTTGATTTCTGTGCTGTCGGCATACAGCGGACTGATTATGCCAGCTGCCAGAATAATGAAGAGACAAAGGGGTGTCATGAAGCGGTGTGTCATTCGTATTTTCCTTTTTGTTATACCCGTGGCTACAATATTTCGCCACCCTAGCGGGGGCTATATTAGAGAAAATCGCAATTTTCAGCAACTTTTCGCCAATAAAGTCATTCTCCCGCTAAGCGGGATTGACGCGTATGCGCAAAGCGGGATCACTGCCACCAAAAGGGTGGCCTTACTACACTACGTTTCGTTTTCCATGATTAACATGATATGGATGCTTTCTCCTTTGCTTCTATGCAACGCGAAGCGTTGTTGTCTAAAGCTACGGTGTCTAACACACAACGGGACATTTAGAGAAAATGGGCTCGTATATCACATGAGCTTAGTTTGGTTGCGGGTAAAAGCAGCTTTAGTCATCATAGTATTCAGTCAGGGGATACACCTCATGATTGATTTCTTTCATAAGCTTCAACAGCGGTGGGTATGGTTCAAAGTTGATCTTAAGAATACCTTTGTTGGAATCAATGTTGCTGGGATCCGCCCTTTTGTTATCAGGGTCATTATCCATATACTTAAACCAGTGCCAGCCTACACATCCACTGGATTCAAGAAGTCCCAGAATGAAGTTCTGATAGAAGTATCCACGCTCCTTCTGCGTTGGAACAACCCAGCCTGCGCCGGTTGTGTTGGGAAGTCCGGAGTCAGCTCCCTTGGTGTAGAACTCTGTGATCATAATGGGACTCTTAGCGATTTTTTCCCAGTATTCAATAGAGTCCGGGTTCCAGCTGCCATAGTAATTTATGGATATGACATCGCTGTATTTTCCGCAGCGTTCCACAATAAACGGATTTTTATAGCAGGGAGAGTGCAGTCGTGATCCCAGATACATATGGTTCGGCAGTTCATGTTTGATGGCTTTAGAGACAATCCTGTAATAGTGCTCAAATACAAGAGCGGCAAATTCAAGCTGATCCATCAGGGTAATTGCTTTAATGTTTATTTTCTCTGTTCCCTGACGCTGCTTAAGCCACTCTACGGCAGCATCGTAATTCGGTTTTTGTTTGGGGTCCGTTGGGTCAAGGTTGAGAAATCTATTTAGATCCGGTCTGATAATCTCATTATCGGAAAAAACGCCTACCAGCCATGGATCATCTTTGTGCTTTGCGTATGACTTTGCCTGCTTCCGGCAGAACTCAGGGAATTCCGGTGAGAAAACGGGAGGAGAATCACCGGTATATCCAGAGTGACCGACTGCACGTTCCCAAAGGCCCTGTGATTTAGCAAAGCTGCTCATAAACCCGCCACGTATTGTGTAGGGCATGGGTTTGGATGATGCACGTAAATCCCCATAATCCGACCAGTTTCCAATGCCGTTGAAATCATAGGCCCTGAGCATCTTCAGGGTTTCATCCGCCCAGTTTGATCTGCGTTCGTATAATTTTTTAAAGCTCTCAATCGACTTCAATGAATTTCCAACTCTTACACAGGCCATACCGATGTGGATGAAATAACAACCTTCCGGATCAATCAGCCACCAGCGTCCGTCAATCTTCTCTGTGCGGAAGAATCCTGTGGCCTTGCTTTTTTTGGCTGTCCATCCACCGTATTGATTGAGTTCAACTTTGGTTCTGCCCGGTTTGAAATCGCCCATGTTTTCAAGAGTGCGGGTTTCATACTCCTTCCATTGCTTCTCTGACTGCCTTTTGGATCTGACTATAAGGGCATTAGAAGGAAGTGCTGTCTTGTCAGCTTTTGGGTAGAGCGATGACGTGCTGCTGTAGAGCGCTTTGATCTCATCGATTGAAACAGCTCTTTCATAGATGCGGGTTTCCCCCAGTTTTCCTTTGTAGAAATGATTTGCCGCATTACCTGATCCCGCATAGAAGGGGCCTTCAAAAGCAGGAAGTTTGCCGATGCACGGCTCTTCGCCTTTTAACTCTCCGTTAATATAGATCTTTGCGGTCTTGTGATCCCATGTGCAGACGGCAAAGATCCATTCACCGGGGTTGATCTCTGCGTTGGCTTCCAAACGACACTTCTTCGGTGTCCATAACCCCATTCCCAGTTTGTTATGCTGAGGAAAATAGAGACCGACAGTCGGTGTTGACCAGCTTCTGTTAGGATTGGCTCTGCCGATAACAATTGTATTCCGCTTCATTTGATCAGGTGCCAACCACGCGGCAATGGTCACCCCTTTGCTGAGATTCAGTTTGCGGGTGTTTTTAAGCTCCATATGCGTAATGTATCCATCAAAACAGAGCGCCTGTGTCTGGTTAAGCTTGTGGAGTTCCCCGAAATTGATGGTGTTAACTGTTTTGTTATCAGCCTTGTTAAGAACGGTTTTTCCATCTGAATCAGAGAAATCAAAATGGTATACCGGCTTGGTTGTATCGGCATAGCTGCCGCCGATAATAAATAGACTCAGTAAAGTGGCGATTATCGTATTTTTCAATGGTTTTCCTTAGCGTTAATAAATTATTATCTGTCCACACCTTATTCTTTGGATAGTTGTCTTAGTCCCTCTTTGTTCAAATCCGAGCATGTTTGCGACGCATTATTTTAGACAGGATTGCCGCTCTCCCGCAAAGCGGGATCACTGCCACCACAAGGGTGGCCTTACTGCGTTTTCCATGATTAACATGATTATTTTGCTTTGTTGTATTTCTCTTCTATGCAACGCGAAGCGTTGTTGACTAAACCAGTGATGGCTTTCGCACAAAGTTTAAGTAAATTGTTATGGCTTAGCTCATGATTCAAAGTTTATTTGGTTCCGGCTCCACTGGTTTAGGGTGTAATGGTCAGCAGATATTCTCCTGCGAATAATGTCAGCTCTCCATCGGGTTTCAGTGTCGCAGTTCTGCCTCCGGGAACAGGGACGCAGTTTACAACTCTTCCCAGTTTGAAATTGAAAACAACCGCCCGCTCAAGTAACCGCGAAACAACCGGCATGTTGTCGATGTTCATATAGCGGTTGGCCATATGTCGGAATGTTTTGGCTCCATTCGGATCGTTTACATATTTATGATTCGCAAACAGTGTGAGTTTCCACTGTGTGTCGCTGGTTTTCTGTAAATAATAACTGCCGCTGCCATTACATGACACTACACATGAGTTGCCTCGTCCTGAGATGGTTTTCAGCCGGGAGGTATCTTTTATCACTCGATCTGTTGAAGCTGCATATCGGAAAATATCACCTTTTTCGGCAACATAGAAATCGACATTCGATGGTTTCTGTTTGATGTTGAATGTTTCTCCTGTCCATTGTGTGGCAGTTCGTTTTAAGCTGTCAGAGGTGATTTCACCGCGATAAATTTCACCTGCGGCGGCAAAGGCTGCTGCTTTATTTGGTGTATGTTCGATATTCAGGTAGTGAACCAGCCACCCCGGGTTATATGGGGCTACAGCCGCAGGCGTATATGTAAAGAATGCCGCCATCTGAATATCCGAACTTCTGAATGTCGCCGCAAATGCACCCACAACATATCCGTCCAAAGAACTGCTTGCACCAAATTCGTAAATAATTTTAGCGAGTCCCTCGAACCGCTTTTCCTTTTGTTTGCTAAGCCAGTTGTCTGCATCCTCCAGAAAATTATTCCAATCTGTATTGCCACCGTCAAATTTACCGGTAGCATTCCAATAGGCATTCAGATTCACGGCCTCCACACCACTTGATGTTAATGCGTCTGCAATGACGGGATTCTGTGCCTGATAGTAAATATGAGATTTAATGACACCCTTTGGAAATGCCTCATCGACAATTGGCCACAACTCAGCAAAATATCGTTTCAGCAGTTCGGCTCTGAACGCGGGAAGCATCTCTTTTCGTGTTAATTCCGGCTTCTTGAGATCTACTTTCATCTTTGCGGCAAACGTTTCGTACATAGGTTTAAGGATTGGCTGTGGTTTGCCCTTTTTCCAGATAGCAGAGCCCATCACGGCCTCTTTGTCGATACACGTTTCGTTTACATATTTTGGTTCGTTGGTTAATTCAATTGTGACAATGTGGGAATATTCGCTGAGCGTTTTCTCTGTAAAGGCATTGGGGTGTTTGAACAGGCTGCGAAGATATTGTTTCTGACAGGCAATGGCTTCCGGATGCCAGATAATCGCATCTTTGGCGAAATAGTTGCTGAATCCGAAATTCTGTTGTTGAGATAGGTCCCAGTAGGCGTAATTCTCGCGGAAGAGCTTTTCGTTTTCAATGGTGTTCCACCAGACGGTTGGTGTCAGCATTACAAAGATGCCATTTTGAAAAGCCTGCTCTATCAGGTAATCGAAAGCCTGCATATGTTCGTTATTGATCAATCGGCCCTGGGCATCTGTAATTTCACGGTCATAGAGATGGATGCGGATAAAATCAATATTCATCAGTTTGAAGTGGGCTATGTCTGTATCGATGGCCGTTTTCATGTCGGCACCGGATTGTTGAATATTGACGAAGTTATGATTAAAAGGGGCCAGATAGTTTACTCCCCAAAGTTTAACTTTCTTTCCTTCCTGATCATAGATAACAGCATCTTTGACAACAAATGGAGCTTTGAATGGAAACGCAATCGGTTTAGCCCACGCATTCATAATAAAAATACATAACAATAAAATTATTATCCAGCCTCTTTTCATAATCGCCTTTTTTATCAGATTCCAATTGCTGAAGTATGAAGCTTCATTGATATTTCTTCAAGTAACAACTTCTCATTGTGATAAACTAAACGCATTGACCAGAGTCAGTTTTGGTTTAGTTTTATTAAGCTTATGCCGTTATGAGGAAAAATTTATGAAAAATGCATGCTTAGCTGTAGTTGGGGTTTTGCTGGTGGGTTATCTTCTTGCTGGTACGGATGGATTTCCTGATATAAAACCTGCTAAGGGGTGGGATACATTATCTCCTGCGATTGCTGAAAAGGGAGATTGGCCTTGGTGGCGTGGACCCAATAGCGATCATGTTGTATCACAAGCCACACACCCCCCAACAGTTTGGGGGGCAGATTCTGGAATTCAATGGAAGGTAACTCTGCCAGGGATCGGTCACTCTTCGCCGATTTTGTGCGGTAATAAGATTTATGTAACCTCGGGTGATCTTAATCAGGGAGCTATATGGCTCTTATGCGTGGATCCGGATAGTGGTGAAGTTATTTGGAAGAGCGAGGTTTATCAGGGAGCTGTTGCAAAATTGCATAAGGATAACTCACTTGCATCATCCACGCCGGCATTCGATGGTGAGCGCATTTTTGTGCCTTATCAAACTGATAAGGCTGTCGGGGTGGCAGCTCTTAATCAGAAGGGGAAGCTGTTGTGGCGCACTGTGCTTGCTCCGTATACAACAGTACAGGGATATTCAGCCTCACCGGTTTTCTATAAATCGCTGGTCATTTTGCCGGTTGAGGCCAAAGAGGGTAGCCGTATGGTGGCTGTGCATCGGAGCACAGGTAAGGTTGTATGGCGTAATACAATGCGGAAAGTAAAAGAGAGTTACGCAACTCCGCTGGTTGCCCATGTGGCCGGACGTGACCAGCTTTTACTGGCTGGTGGAGAGAGCACACGCGGGTATAATCCCGCAACCGGCGCAAAGCTTTGGGAGTGCGAAGGACCTTCGACTTACTGTGGTGCCACGCCGGTTGCTGATAAAGAGAGCGTCTATGTTTCTGGTGGTTATCCCAAACGGGCATTGATGGCAATTCGTGCTGATGGCAGTGGCGATGTGACCGCAACGCATGTTACCTGGAAGAGTGATAAGAAGGCAGGATATGTGCCCTCGCCTGTTCTGTATGAGGGATTAATCTATGCGGTAAATGATCAGGGACTGATGCGCTGTTATGATGCGGCAGATGGACAGGTACAGTGGGAAGAGCCTCTAAAAAAACCGTTTTACTCTTCGCCTGTCATTGCCGGAGGGTTGATCTATCTGTTTGATCGCAAAGGGCTGGGGATTGTAATGAAAACCGGGCGTAAGAAAAAGATCGTGGCTTCAAACACCCTGCCTGCGGGCGTCTTTGCCTCGCCGGTTTTCAAGGGCGAACGCATGTATCTTCGGACTCTGGGTGATTTTTACTGTATTGGTCGCTGAGTTGTGCGTTTCTACAAGCCACGGGCTATATCCCATTCAAAAAAAATCTGTGAGTAGCAACGTTAAGTAGGATGGTACTCCGCGCCGTCAACAAGTTTTTAGGATATTCATGTTTGGCCAAATTGTAATATTAAATGCGACAAACATATGGACAAAAAAAATGTTCCATGTGACGATAAACCCTCAACAAAAATCGTTCAAAAAATTGCAGAAAGGAAAAAGTAACATGGAAC
>JAQIBS010000169.1 GCA_027858965.1 Kiritimatiellia bacterium | reverse complement strand
ATAAATAATTATCCGCGCCGGATCTTGGACTACACATCCGCGAAGGATGTATTCGAGGGAGAGTTGAGCGGCTGTCAAGCATAATGAATTTTGTCGCATTTAGAGTTGCAATCCGGCCTTAGGGTAAGGGGCTAGGTCCGCGCGGAGGGTGGAGTGGCGAATGGCGAGTGGTGAATTCTTTGACTCGAACTTTGTCTCGAACTTAGTCTGGCTTGACAAGGTTTGAGACAAGGTGCGAAACAAGGAAGTCGTTCGCTATGCGGGCGACTGCGGGTGGTACGCGAATGATCAGGTTACGCAAAATGGTCAGCCGCGTAGCGACTGCCCTCCTTGATCAGCACTTTGTCAAAGACTAATGATGATAAATATCAAACAGACAAAGTTTTGGAAAGAACAATTTATTGTTTTTTCAGCCGCCTAAGCGGCTAAGTCCGCGCTTGTTACGTAGGGAGGCTTTGCCTCCCAGTTTACGATAATGGATGACGATGATGGTTGACGATTTTCAATGGAGGAATCTTTAATCGTAATCCACTATCGTCGCCCGCTATCGTCGATCAAAGCCGCTCATAGAGCGGTGTGTGCCGCAAGATGGCCTAAAAATCCTGCATCCTTGGGGATGCTAGTGAAATAAATATAAAATATTTTTGTGACGGTTCTTCATTTTTTGTCTATAGTTTGTAGAAATACAATGAGGATGAGAGCAATGAATCTACAATTTGATATAGAAAGTGACATTCAGGCTGCGAAAACCGGTGATATGACTGCCTACGGCAGATTGATCCGTTCCCATGAAAAGATGCTTCTGGTTTTCGCCACTTACCGTATTCCAGTTCGGGAGGAGGCCTGTGAGGCTGTACAGGATACATTTATCCGAGCCTATGAACAGATTGGCGATTTCCGGACCGGAGCCGATTTCGGTGTCTGGTTGCGTTCCATCTGTCGCTATATGGTTCTTAACCGCATCACAGAGTATACCCGCCGCCGTAAGAAACACGACAATTATAAAGAACAGCTCTCTATCCTGGCCGTCAATCAAGTCAGCAGCACCGTAATCGACGACCCCACAATAGATCCTCTCGCTCAACTCACCGAATGCATGAGCAAGCTCAATGATCAGAGCCGTGAGCTCATTACCGACCGCTACCATAATACACTTTCAATTCATGAAATTTCGAAAAAAACAGGACGCACCAACACGTGGGTGACCAGTACGCTGCATCGCGTCCGCAGTGTATTGAAAACCTGCATTGAGAAACACATCAAGGAGATGAACCATGAACAATAAGAGCGTCAATCCAAACAATTTGTTTGAAGAGCTTGTCGAAAGCTATATTACTGGATCCATTACAGAGGAGCAGTCAAAAGAGCTGCTGGAGATGCTTCAGAGTGATGAATCTAAACGCCGTGAATTCGGTACTCAGCTGCAGCTTTCACAACTGCTGGCAATCAAGGAGAGTCGTAAAACTCTGTCAGCAGATCAAAAAATTATGGAGCTGCTGACCGCTTCACCTGCATCTGATTCGCAAAAACAACCTCGCCCTATCAACTGGAACCGCGCTTTGGTTCGGATTGCAGCGGTGCTGATGGTTATGGTGGGAATCTCTTATGTTGTTAAGCTTAACTTTGAAGATCAGGTGATGACTGAGAAGCAATTTGCTCCTCAATCAGCCGTTGCACTCAAGAAACCGCTCTCGGAAAAACATGATTTGTCATTGGTTGAAGCTCGTAAGGAGCGTTCAGACCTCTCTGCCGCTGTTGATAGCCCGGAGCTTAAGAAGGATATGGACTCTTTGATCAATAAAGAAATGAATGGCCGTGTTGAGTCGTCTTCTTCCGCAGATGAGTTGGTAAATCTCCCCATGAGTTCAAAGCCACAAAAGCCACAGGCATTTGATGCGGTGATGAATGTTAAGTCTCCTGTTATATTGAAAAATATCTATAGCTCGACACGTAATGCTGGCACCCGGGCGGGTGGAGCAAATAGGATGACGGATGCTGAACAGAGCGGATATGATTATAAAAGAGAAGATCTGGAGGTTGAAGAAGTCGCGCTAGGCGAAGCAGTAAAACAAAAAAGTCTGGGCCTTTCAAATGAGGCGCAAAAAAGCAGAGCTCTCACCCGTGATAATATGATGCCGCCTATTTGGCCGCCAAGGCCGCCAAAAGTCTCGTCGGGTGAAAGTTATGCAAAGATTGAAGAGAATAAATTTCTCAATTCCTCCGAGAAACCGCTCTCTACTTTCTCTATTGATGTGGATACAGCATCCTACTCCAATATGCGCCGTATGTTGAACAATAATCAGCTGCCGCCGGTAGATGCCATTCGTATTGAAGAGATGATCAACTATTTTGAATATAACTATGAAGGCCCCGGCGCTGATCAGCCCTTCTCTTCCGCAATGGCGTTGCATCCCTGTCCCTGGAACTTAAATCATAAGTTGCTGCGGGTTGGTCTGCAGGGACGTAAGATGGATGAGTCGAACCGCAAGCCATCCAATCTGGTCTTCCTGCTGGATGTCTCCGGTTCTATGAACAGCGCTGACAAACTGCCGCTGCTTAAAACAGGCATGACAATGCTGGTTAATGCGCTCAGTGAAAATGACCGGGTGGCGATCGTGGTGTATGCCGGTTCATCCGGTCTGGTTCTGGACTCAACCTCCGCCGCCGATAAGGGCAGAATTATTCAGGCGATGGAGCGTCTCTCAGCCGGAGGATCAACGGCAGGGGGAGCTGGTATTGAACTGGCCTATAAGGTCTGTGCAGATAATTTCATCAAGGGCGGTGTTAACCGTGTGATACTGGCAACCGATGGAGATTTTAATGTGGGCACCTCTTCGCATAACGGACTGCAGTCTCTGATTGAGCAGAAACGTTCGAGTGGAATCTTTTTGAGTGTACTCGGATTCGGTATTGGTAATCTGCAGGACTCCAAAATGGAGCTGCTGGCTAATAAAGGTAACGGCAACTATTTTTATATCGACTCAGAGCGCGAGGCTGAGAAAGTTCTGGTTAAACAACTCAATGCCACGTTGGAAACAATTGCTAAAGATGTAAAAATTCAGATTGAGTTCAATCCTGAGCATATTAAATCTTATCGGTTGATTGGTTATGTGAATCGCAAGATGGCGGCACGTGACTTTGCAAATGATAAAAAGGATGCCGGTGAGATTGGTTCCGGTCACCAGGTGACCGCTCTTTATGAGCTCATTCCAGTCGGAGCACCCGATGCGCATGAGGGAATTCCTCTGAAATATGGAAAGAAGAGTGAGAAGGTCGTTGAACCTCAATCTAATGAAATGTTGACCCTTAAACTGCGTTACAAAGCGCCTGATGCCGATGTGAGTAAGCTGTTGACATTCCCGCTGACAACAGAGAATGATCAAAAGGGCAGCGGCGATAACTCCTTCCGCTGGGCTGCAGCGGTAGCCGCTTTTGGTCAGATGATGCGCGACTCTCAGTATACAGGTGAGTTTTCTGTCAATAATGTCAGAGAACTTGCATTGGAGGCCAAGGGCGAAGATTCATCAGGGTATCGTGCTGAGCTGATTAATCTGATAGACAAGGCTGCGCGGATCAAAGCTGATCAGCCGGGTACGAATGACAAAGGTTATCCCGTCTGGCAGTACCGTAACTAAAAGAGCTTCGCTCTTTTAGGAAAACATGTTTCACATGTTATGAAAAACCAAGGCAGCTGTTAGTTGCCTTGGTTTTTTTGTGGAATTAAGCATCCTCATCCTTTAAATTCTGCTCTTAAAACTACTTTTCGGCATACGGCAGTGTTGTTGGTATAACAGAGACCTCGGTTGTGAGAGAGAGTCTGCCTTGTGCGTGATCATTGAAAATACATTCCACATAAAATGCGGCCCAGCCCTGCGCTGGTTTTGGAATGGTTACTTCATAACGAAATTGTTTGTTTGACTGGCCGGATTGCGGCAGGGGAGAGCATTGCCAGGTTTTACCAATGGTTTCCTCACGGAAGTCGCGAGCTGTCGGATTGACGGCCTTCCACAGTTTGACTTCCATAGGATTTTCTTCGGTTGTGACAACTATCTTGTTAGATTCAGGGGTAGCCCATTTAAAAGCAGGCAGGGCCCTGTTTTTAAGTATCGATGCGTAGAATGAGATTAATGTCTCTCCAGCCGTACGGTCCAGACCGTGGCTGGTGTTGGGGACAAAGCGCAGATATTTCGGCTCAGGCAGTTGGCTGTAATAAAACTGAGATGAATCAGGCAGAAAGAATTGATCTCCGGTAGAGTTCAGTATCAGTTTGGGTATTGTGAGTGTCTTACGGTAGGACCAGGGGTCGATGATCTCCAGTGACGACTCTGATTCCGGTGTGTTCATCGCATCCATGATGCCATTTTCAACATAAGGATGGACCGCACGGGAGAACTTGCCATAGGCTTTGCGGTGATGTTCCATTGAGAGTTTCATATTCAGTAGATCTATAACCTGCGGGGCAATGGCCACTACCCGCTTGTCAGCAGCGGCACTCAGCCAGGTGGTCCAACCACGTTTTGACATCCCGGAAACAACAAATTTATTGACGGTCACAGATTTATCCGGCAGGATTTTGCAAAAAGCGCTGACGGTATCCATGGCCCGAACTGCACTTTTGGTCATGGGTAGGAGAGTCAACCACTTGGGATCTTCATTTGTGAGATAACGTGCCCAGCACCAAGCTAGGATGTCATCTTCAACGCGTTGACGTTGTTCCTTGTCGGCCTTGAAAATCAGTGGCTGGTTGGGGACATTAAGAATACGCGCTGTGACAGATTTTGTTTGAACAGCCATTTGTGCCAGTAGTGTGCTGCCATGTTTTGGAGGTAGCTCTGAATTTTCGCCACCGCCAATGAGCAGAAATGCGGTTTCGTGTTCAACTGTGTTGGGAACATAAACCGCCATCCAGTGCTTCCAAACAGGCTGATTGACCTCTTTTTTTGTTAGCCATGCCTGTGAGCTCATGCGCAGTATATATTCAGTACCTTGATCGTTGCTTTGCTGTTTAACCAGATTCCACGCAAAGTTACCATCTTTTCTGTCAACATAATCCTGCAGTGCAGTGGAGGCATTTACGTTTATCGAGAGTGCTGTAATAACTATGAGTGATATTTTTCCGATTGTTCTACGCATGGTATTTTTCCTGTTTGCAAACATATCAATGGTTCTTTTTTGGGGACGTTCTTATCTCTCACAGAGACACAAAGTTCTCAGAGTAATATCTTTAGTAGTTTTCTGTCCGTGTTCTCTGCGACACTGTGAGAAATAATTTCTGGAGCAGTAATATCCTGTCTATCCTGTCTATCCATGTTAAAAATTTATTGGGTTGGATTTTTTCCCATATTGTAAAAACGCGTAGTGGGATATGCCAGATCTATATCGCTCTCTTTTGCAAAAACATCAAGTGTTGCTTCCCAGATATCCTGTTCGGTTGATCGCCTTTTGCGAGGCTTAACCAGGTAGCGAATAGTTAAAAGGACTCCGCTGTCTTTTACACTTGTATAGATGATAGGGGTCAGTGAGTTATAATGGATGAGGTACTTTCTTGCGGCTTTACGTATCTGCTGCTGAGCGCCCTTTGACAGATACTCGGCTTTATCTCTGGCGATTTCACTCAATAATTGTTTTGCCTTTTTCCAATTACTTTCAAAGGTTATTAATATAGGGATTTCATTCCATATATATTCAAAGCCAATATGATAGTTAGCCAATGGCTCCCGCAGTGTTTTGCTGTTGGGTACGTGAACAATCCTGCCGGTGCTCTGGTCGGAGTCCACCCAGTTTCCTATCTCAATAATACTAAATTGGAATAAGCGGATGTCAATAACATCGCCAGCAGTCTCTCCAATCTGGATACGGTCTCCAATGCTAAAGGGTTTTCTTGAAATAATGAAAATGAACCCGGCTATATTGGCAATGGTATCATGCATGGCAATGGCGACACCGGCACCGGCTAAACCCAGAAACGTTGTCAAGTGACGCACGCCCTCAATCCATGTGAAACCAATTAACAGGATTAACAATACATTGTAAACATATAGCAGTGCTCTATGCCAAAGATACATGCGTTTATTGTCTTCCATCTTTCGTCGAATGATGCGTTTTGCAAGGACTTTACCAAGAGTAAGAATGATAAAAATTCCTAAAGACAGTATGATTTTTTCAAGTATTGCCGGGGTTATATGCAGACTTGCGCTGATAAACTCTATAATTGATTTGTTCTCCATAGTTAATACCTTAGAATTGAATTATTGCTTTGATTACACCGTCCTGGTAGCCCTCTACCATCTTAAATGCCTGACCTGTTTGATTTGCATTCAGGCGGTGGGTGATCATCAAACGGGTTTTTGGGCGTTGCTCAAGAAGTCGGATTGCATCATTAACGCATTCATTCTGCCTTCTTACATTCTGGATGCAGAGCTCTTTGCGACGCAGCTGATCAATAGCGAAGTTCGGTCGATCGAATGTCGGGATTCCAATCAGCATGAGTTTGCCCCCCGGCGCTAGCAGCGCAACCGCCTGATCCATGGCTTCCTGTTTGCCACAGCATTCGAAGACCATATTTATTTCCAGTGGGTCACTCTTGTTTAAATGATCCTCCAGCTCGTCGGGAGTACCTGCCCAGTCTGCATCCATACTGATTGCGCATTCCCGACGTTCAGCAATCGGCTCGGATACCGCTATGTATTCGGCTCCCGCCTGGCGCGCTGCCAGCAGAACACTGAGCCCTATAGGTCCACTGCCCTGAATTAAAATGCGGCTTTTCTGTGTGAGTCCGGAGAGCTTGACTGCATAACAGCCGATCGAGAGAGGTTCAATAAGTGCGGCATCTTCTGCGCTGAAAGAGCTGGGGACCGGAAAACAGGATGTCTCTGGCATAACAACTTGTTCACAAAGGCAGCCGGCTGCCTGTCCTGGACAACCCAGAAAGGTTAAATGTCGGCAGGTATGTGTGCGACCTGCCAGACATTGGGCGCATGCAAAACAAGGCATCGCAGGGTCAACAGCCACGTGATCACCAATCCGGACCCGCCTGACCGCATCTCCAATTGCTAATACAGTAGCGCCAAATTCGTGGCCCACCACAAATGGATATTTTACTACCTGTGAACCGATTCGCCCGGTGCTGTAATAGTGAATGTCAGAGCCACACATGCCGACTGCATCAACATGCAGCAAAACATCATGAGGTGTTTGTATAATCGGTTCAGGCTGTTCCAGGATTTCGACCTTCCTGATATTAGTCAGTGCAATAGCACGCATATAAATCTCCTTTGATTACAGCTTTTTGGGCTATAGGAACGATGCAAATACAAAACAAACAGTTATTCAATTTGGTCAAAATTGTATCGCAGGATAAGCTTGCATGCAAGAATCGAAAGAGTGGCCAAATTGTAATATTAAATGCGACAAACATATGGACAAAAAAAATGTTCCATGTGACGATAAACCCTCAACAAAAATCGTTCAAAAAATTGCAGAAAGGAAAAAGTAACATGGAAC
>JAQIBS010000168.1 GCA_027858965.1 Kiritimatiellia bacterium | reverse complement strand
GTTCCATGTTACTTTTTCCTTTCTGCAATTTTTTGAACGATTTTTGTTGAGGGTTTATCGTCACATGGAACATTTTTTTTGTCCATATGTTTGTCGCATTTAATATTACAATTTGGCTGTAAAATTAGAGATGTGTTTTTTTAACAAATTTGATAGAATTGTCTTTAACTTAATAATGTTTTATCTTTTGATAGAGTATAAATAAATAAATAAATGGAGAGTGTGATGAAAAAGAAAGTATTGTTTATTTTTGCCGTTCTGTTGGGAATGGCGCAGGCGGGTCTGGCTGACTTGCTGACACCGAGTGGTGCGATCGCAGGCACTTGGTATGATTCCGGAGATCCCGTTAAATATACAGATAGAGCGCCAACTCGTATGATTGACGGTACCGGACTTATTTTTGTGGGAGCCGCAGGTGAGGAGGGTGTTTATACAAACTATCAGTATATTCCCTGCCCAAATGATTTTGGTTCAGGGACCTCATGGACTGGTGATGAGCCCGCTGGTGGAAGTGCTGATGATCTTTGGGCTATTGTTGATCTTGGTTCTATTTGTACAATAGAAACAATAAGCCTCTTTAATTTTAATCCCAAGCGTAGTGGTGTTAACCCTGATCGTGAGACTCAGAAATTGGACATCTGGGTGAGAGAGGATGGCGGATTTTCTAATAGTAATCTGGATGGTGTGGCTTTTAATACAAATGGCTGGACACTCCTGACAGTTGCGAATGATATGACTCTTGCTCAATACGCTGGTGGAACAACGCAGTCTGTTGCCGGTGTTCTTAGCTCTTTGGCTGATGTTCAAGGCCGCTATGTAGCCTTGGATGTTAATAGCAACTTCGGACATGGCAGTTTTTCTTTGATAGGAGAGGTACAGGTTTTCGGTGAACTGTATGTTCCTGAGTCAGATTTGATAAATGCAGTCAGCGCATATTCAAATTTTGAGGCTTATAATAATCGCGCGGCATTGAATCTGATTAATGGTACTGGATTGCTGTTTACAGGTGTAGCGGGAGAAGAGGGTGATTATAAAAAATATTTATATAATTACTGCGACTCTGCTTATGGGGAAGGCACAGAATGGCTTGGAATAATGAATACTGAACCGACAATAGATGATATGTGGGTTGTAGTTGATCTTGGCAGTGTCTGTGAACTCAATGCGCTCAGTATATTTAACTTTAATCCGCTCGATGGCACTACTGTCAGTCGCAGTGTTAAAGATCTTGATGTGTGGATTCGTGAGGATATTGATCTGAACAATATACATACCAATGGGGTGGCATTTAATACAAATGGCTGGACGCTGGTGACGGTCAGTTCTGATATGAGTCTTAATCAGAACCCGGGTGGAACAACCCAGACCGTATCTAATGTGCTTGGTCTTAATGGCATCAGCGGCCGTATGATTGCTCTGGATATTAACAGTAATTACGGGGTGTACAATATGTGTGGATTGGGAGAGATTCAGGTATTCGGGAATCTGAGTATTACCAATACGGTCAGGGTTGTCCCAGTCGATGCAATTGCCTACTCTGAAATTGTTTTTGATGGCAGGAGTGTAAGGGCTGCAACTAATACGATAAATGGTAGCGGGCTTGATTTCATCGGTGAAGTTGGTCAGGAGGGCGATTACTCGAAATATCAGTATCTGCCTGGACCATCAGCTCATGGTGAGTATTATGACTGGGTAGCGCAGGCCGTATCCGGTGACAGTGTTGATGATATGTGGCTGGTTTATGATCTCGGTAGCGTGCGGGAGCTGAAAGCGCTCAGTATATTCAATTTTAATCCTGCTACTGATGAGGTGATAAGCCGTTCGGTGAAATCATTGGATGTATGGGTGCGCAGTGATGCCGGTTTCAGCAATACACATTTGGATGAAACCACTTTTGATAGTAGCGGTTGGACTCTTGTTACCCCAGTGAATGATATGCATTTAATAAAGAATCCCGGGGGGACAACCCAGACAGTTCATAATGTTTTAGGTTTTGCAGATGTCAGTGCCCGTTATATTGCTCTGGATATTAATGAGAACTATGGCTATGCCAATATCCCCGCCTTGGGTGAGGCGCTGTTCTTCTGTGAGCCTCTGCCGCCTGTGCCGAAGGGAACCATGATTTTATTGCAGTAACAATACAGCCGATGAAATAGTTATATTCCATCGGTTTTTGTTTCCATTCAGGGAATAATTATATATGATTCTCTTGATATGAAAATTGCTGGTAATTTGAAGTTAAATATACGAATGTTTTTAACCGTTCTCGTGGCTATTTCTTCGTGTGTCTGTTTTGTCTCAATCTCACAGGCAGACGATAAAACAAATTTAGTTTCACGCATATTAACCGGTGACTACGGATCTGAGTGGGTTCTGTTTAATGAGCGTAAGTTGTGTGAGGCACCTCAGATGTATGCAACCTTTGGTGAGTACGCAGATGAAGAGAAGTTTATCTATCCTGAGCCTGGTGCACGGCTGTGTAAGATTAATCTGAAGACAAAAGAGGTTAAGGTTCTCCTGGAAGATCCTGATGGCATTATTCGCGACTCTCGTTTGCACTATTCTGGTAAAAAGGCAATCTTTGGATACCGCAAAGGTGGTGCTCGTAACTATCACCTCTATGAGATTAATATCGATGGTACTGGCCTGAAGCAGCTAACCAACGAGAAGTGGGATGACTTTGATCCAGTTTATCTGCCTGATGGAGGAATCATTTTTGCATCAGGAAGATGCAATCGCTTTATTCCTTGTAATAGAATACCTACTGCCAACCTATACCGTATGAATGGTGATGGCAGTGGTATTCACTCCATATCTGCCAATGTTCTGCTTGAGGATCGTCCTGCAGTGCTGCCCGATGGTAGAATTGCCTATACGCGTTGGGACTACCTTGATAAAGCACCGGAGAGCTTTCGTGACCTCTGGGCTATGAATCCGGATGGGACAGATCAAGCTCTTCTCTTTGGTGGTAAGTGGGTGCCTTATCCAAACTTTTATGCGCAGTGCGATGCTATGCCTATACCTGGGAGTAGAGGCAAGATTGTTTCGATATTCTCTCCCGCCTTTGGACAACGAGAGAATGCAGGCAATGTTAAGATCATAGATATGAAGGCAGGTCCCAATAATTTGGATAGCGCCAGGCAGATCAATAAAACACTGCCCGATTTAAAGTGGACTATAGGGTCGGGGTATGGACGTACTGGCTATCGTGATCCATATCCTTTGTCTGAAGAGCTCTTTTTTGTAGCCAAAGACAAATCACTCTTTATTATGGATGGCAAGGGTGAGACTCAAGGCTTCTATACAGCTGATATTATGGTGCATGATCCCGTTTTGATTCGCTCGCGTCCACGTGAACCAGTTATCCCTTCACAAGTGGATTGGTCTAAAGATACGGGAAATCTTCTGCTCGCTAATATCTATCATGGTCGCAATATGAAGGGGGTTAAACAGGGGAGTATTAAAAAAATACTCATTCTTGAAGACCTCCCTAAACCTGGTAGTAAGCATGGATGGCCCGGAGAACACGGTAGTTATATTACTGTTAGACGAGTGTTGGGGGAGGTTCCTGTTGAATCCGATGGGTCGGCGTTCTTTGAAGTCCCGGCCCTCAGAGCCATCTACTTTGTGGCACTTGATGAGAGTGGACGTTCAGTTAAACGCATGCAGAATTTTACGATGGTTATGCCTGGCGAGGTTCAAGGTTGTATTGGTTGCCACGAATCTCGCATAAGTAACTCAACTCCAGCAGGTTTCAGAAAAACTCTGCTGGCTGCTGGAAGAGCTCCCAGTAAGATTGTGCCTGTAAAGGGGAGTCCTGGGGTGTACGATTATCCTCGCGATATACAGCCAATCTGGAATAAGCATTGTACTGAGTGTCATAACTCAGATGAACCAAAAGGCCATGTCAATCTTAGTGGCGATTTAAATGAGTGGCGCTCGCAGAGTTATTACGCATTGCACGCCTATGGTCAGCTGAGTCGGCCTGGTTCATGGGGACAAAAGGGCGACTATCCTCCGTATGGATTTGGTACAGGGGCTAGCAAGATCTTTGACAAACTCAGTGGTGAGCACCATGACATAAAGGTGTCTCAGGCTGAGTATGATAAAATTCGGTTGTGGATTGAGACCAGTGCCATATACAGTGGAACATACGCTGTATTCAATCAATCAGATTGCGCGGTAGGCCAACCACTTACTGTCTCCCGATATAATCTTGGAAAGCCAGTAGCGGAGATTGTGAAACGACGCTGTGTATCGTGCCATAAATCAGAGAAGAATATCGGTAAGCGACGCTGGGAGCAAGAGGATGATAAATGGACAGATTCCAAACCGCCTGAGTGGCTCAATAACCCGCTGTACTGTTTCAACCTCTATAACCTTTCCTGCCCTGAAAAATCAATGATACTCAAAGCACCAATGGTGAAGAGCTCTGGCGGTTATGGCTGGTGTAAGGGGGCGGATGGGAAATCAATTGGCGTATTTAAAGATAGCAACGACCCCGACTATCAAACACTGCTTAAAGCGATAAGTGCGGCCAAGGTACGCATGGAGGTGCATAGTCGGCCCGGGTTGCCAAATTATAAGCCAGGTGAGTATTATGTACGCTGGATAAGGCGCTTTGGTGCATTACCTGCGGACTTTGACCTGACAAAAGATCCCATTGATGTTTATAAGTGTGACCAGCGCTACTGGGAGACGTTCTGGTATCAGGCGCATTAGTTAGTTGCTTATTGATGTCTTGTTTTTTGTGACAGGAGTTGAGAGAATATAAATTAAAGTTCGCGTTGTATGCGAATGTAGGATATTTATTGCTATGAAACATATCATATTACTGACGGGATTGATCGGTTTTTCAGGAATTGGGATGGCCTTGGCACAACAACCTCGGCTCTGCGAAAACTGGCGGCAGGTGTACACAGGTGAGGATGTGACGGGTTCGCATGTGATTGCCCTGTGGCAGTTCGCAAAGGGAGCTGAGACAAAGGATGCATCCGGTAACGGGCATGATCTGAAAACACACGGTGCGGTTTTTCGTGCGGACAGCAGGTTCGGCGGATCTTTGGAATCGTTTTGCGGTTATCCCGTTGAGGATAAAAAGCACGCAGTCGTGGCGGCCAACAAAAGAACTCTTACCCCTTCCGGTGCTTTTACGCTTGAGATGTCAATAATGCCGAAGAAGGAACTGATAGGTTATCCTGAGTCCTTCCTTGTGGATAAGAAATATGTGGCGCATACGGATTATCAGTTTACTCTGGGAGCGGCTGACAAGAGTGGAATGCGTCGGTTGAACATGCGGCTGGGTTTTGGTGAGGACTCAGATAGTTTTGTCTCTGAAGCCGCGCTCTATGAGGTTGGTGTGTGGCATCACATTGCCTTTACTTATGATGGCGCAGGTGCAGGATATTTCTATCGTGACGGTTCGGCATTGGGCAGCACTGTACGGTTGGGCAGGGCAGGCATTATTGCTGGTCGGCATGCGCTCTCGCTGGGAGATCGTGTGGGCAGTTATTATCACGGATTTCCCGGCATGATTGCACAGGTGCGTCTTTGTAAGGGAGTGCTGGAGTTTCGTTCCGCCGCAATGAACCGTCGTGCTGATCGTGATGTATTTATCAGGAAGGAGATAGTTTCACCGTTACCTTTTACTTTTGTGAATCTGCAACGTGGGGTGTGTGATGGGGCAACAGCAGAGTTTTTGTGTGAAGGTAAAGAGGTGCTGCATATTGACATTCCTCAGCTGAAGGCAGGTGCGGAACATCAGATTGAGGTGCCGGTTGATACCTCATTGCGACCGGGTACTTATGAGATACGTGGTCGTATCACTATTCCGGGTGATACTCCTTATGTTAGCGAAGCTTCTTCCCCCTTTACTATTGTTGCGCGGAAGCCAGTACGTATGCCGGTTGTGATGTGGGGTCTTTACGGTGCTGATCGTGTGGTTAAAGAGCTGCCGCGACTGAAGGAAATCGGGTTTACGCACTCTCTTGGGTTCGGGGCCGACTATGGACGGATATTCGAGGCGAAAGAAGCTGGTGTGGCGGATAAACCGGAAAAAGTTGCTGCTGTGAAGCGGATGCTGAATACAGCGCTGGCTAATGATTTTGGAGTGATTGCGAGTCTGTCACCGGGGCGTTGGGCCGCCAAGACAAAAAAGGAACTCCGACGGATTGATCGTGCTGGAAAAAGTAACGAAAAGAAACCGGCATTATGTGCCCTCTCTCCAGGGGTGCCTGAGTTCTGTTATAACGTCGGGGCATCGGTGGCTCAGACTTATGGCGGTTTCCCTGCCTGGCAGGCAGCCCTGCTGAATACTGAGGTGCGCGATTCCGCCCGCGTCTGTTTTCATGAATACGACCGTGCGGCATACCGTAAGTCGACAGGGTTGGAATATCCAGATAAACCACCGCGAAAATCAGGTGTTGATTACAATAAACTGGAGGATTTTCCATCCGACCGCGTGATTTCCGATGATGATCCGACTCTGCGTTTTCTGTCGTGGTATTGGAAAGAGGGTGATGGATGGAATCGGTTAAACTCAGAGTTGCATCGTGGATTGAAATCCACGGGACGTGATGATATGTGGACTTTTCATGATCCTGCGGTACGTGTGGCCAGTGTGTATGGTAGTGGGGGAGCGGCTGATGTGATTTCGCAGTGGACCTATTCCTATCCCGATCCAATCCGAATCGGCGTTGCCACAGATGAATTGTTGGCTATGGCTCGCGGGGCGGCGCAGCCGCAGCAGGTGATGAAGATGACACAAATTATCTGGTATCGTACGCAGACAGCACCGGCGAAGAAGGGCGACGAGGTGACCAAAGCACAGAAGTCGCCGTGGGAGGATACCGATCCTGATGCTGCTTTTCCGACGATTGCCCCAATGCATCTGCGTGAGGCATTCTGGACCAAATTGGCGCGGCCGATCCGTGGTATCATGTATCATGGGTGGGCATCCCTGGTTCCTGTAGATAATAATAGCGGCAGTTACCGTTATACACATCCACAGACACAACACGAATTGCGTCGGCTTGTGAAAACCGTTATCGAACCACTTGGGCCGACTCTGTTACAGGTGCCGGATCGTTCATCAAAGGTGGCGTATCTGGAGAGCTTCGCATCGCAGATGTTTGCGCATCGTGGTTCTTATGGATGGGGAGGCAAATGGTCCGGTGATGGCTATCAGGTTCTGTTGTGGGCGCGGCTGCAACCGGAGATCATCTATGATGAAACTGTTTTGCAACGTGGACTCGATGGGTTTCAAGTTCTGGTGATGATGGATTGTGATGTTCTGACTGCTGGTGTAGCGGCAAAGGTAAAAGCATTTCAGAAGAGGGGCGGGCTGATTGTGGGTGACGAGCGGCTTTGTCCTGCGATCAAAGCGGATATCCTCATGTCGAGCTATAAGCGCACTCGTAAAGCGGATGAAGACCGTGTGGCACTGCTGAAAAAGGCGGAGGAATTGCGTCAGGCCTTGACTGGAATGTATCAGCCGTATGGTGACTCAAGCTCAGCTGATGTTATAACACGCTGTCGCGCCTATGGCTCAACCGACTATCTTTTTGCGGTTAATGATCGGCGTGAGTTCGGCGATTATGTGGGGCAACACGGACTGGTGATGGAAAACGGTTTGCCCACTGATGTATCGTTGTCGCTAAAACGTCCGCGTGGGCACGTTTATGATCTGGTTGCCGGGCGGGAGCTAGAGGTGAATATGAGTGACGGGGCGTTGCATATTCCTTTCAAGTTCGGCCCATGCGAGGGTTGTGTTCTGATGGTTACCGACGAGGTTATCTGCGGTGTGGAGATTGATGCGCCGCAGAAGATCAAGCGAGGGGAATCTCTCCACTGCCGCATTATGGTTGTGGATCAGAAGGGGCGCCCGTTAGATGCGGTGATTCCTGTACAGGTAAAAGTTCTTGATCCTGCGGGAGCGGAAGCGGAGTGGAGCGGCTTTTATGGAGCAAAGGATGGCCAGCTTGAACTGACTCTCGATATCGCCTCGAATGACAGAACCGGACTTTGGCAGATACGTGTCAGGGAACTTGCATCAGGATATGAGGGTGTTGTCTATTTCCGGTGTCATTAATTATGACGCAGGTTGAACAATCGTGAATATTGAAAAACGTAAAAACAACAAAATGAAGGCTCCTCCGCAGAATGTTTGGTAAGATATGGTGTGGTGGATCGCGGCATCTCGTGTGTTCTGGGAGTCTTTGGCGGTATTTCACGGTTGTGAGGATTAGGAATATCTCGTAACAAGATATTCTGGGCGTAGATTGAGAGAGATTTGCGTGTACGAGTAAGTGTACGAGTACGGAATTCGATGATGAGATCACTATTTGACCATGAAGATCTGAGGGTGTACCAGGCGGCAATTGGATTTGCGGTGCGGCAGGTCAAGTGTACCCAGGAAGTTTCCGAGGGCAAGAGCTACCTCGTTGATATCGTGCGCATGCTCGTGGCGTGGGAACGAAAGCTGGAGGAAAGATGACAGGTCAGGACCGCAAACACCGTACTCGTACACGCAAATCTCCCCGGCATAATCAGGGGCACAGGAGTACATCCTGACCCACAGATTCTGCGGAAGACCCAAAATGAATGATAGTAGTAAAAAAGGGATATATGAATAAAAATATGAGAGCAAACATTTCTCGTCGTCAGGCACTTAAGCTTTCTGCACTGGGGGGTGCCGCTTTTTCCATCCTGCCTGCATCGTTGCATGGGGACAATGCTCCCTCTCAGCGGGTTAATATTGCCATGATCGGCACGGGACGTCAGGGCATCAATGCCAACATGCGGACTTTTCTGGGAATGGAAAATGTGCGGGTGGTGTCGGTTTGTGATGTGGATCAGCTGCGTTTGAATTATGCAAAGTCGCTGGTGGACAAAGCGTATGGCAACAGCGACTGTAAAACTTTCGGAGATTTCCGTGAGGCGTTGGATATGCCTGGGCTGGATGCTGTTATGATATCCACTCCCGATCATTGGCATACCATTCCTGCTTTGATGGCCATGAAGAAAGGTTTGCACGTCTGTTGCGAGAAGGCGATGACCCGTTACTTTGATGAAGGACGTGCCCTGGCGGATATGGCGAAGAAGAGCGGTGTTGTATTTCGTCTCGACAGTGAGTGCCGTTCTTATGGCTATATGGTCAAAACGGCCAATCTTGTGATGAACGGCTATATCGGCAATATTAAACGGATTGAGGTAGGTGTTCCGCATGAGTTCGGTAAGAAGAATCCTGATGCGTCACCCACGGCTCCTCCAGTAACCCTGAACTATGAGATGTGGCAGGGGCCTGCTCCGATGCGGCCCTATGTGCGGGATCGTGTGCACTATACAGATATTAAGAGCGGCAAGCCTGTACAGCGTCCGGGCTGGCTCAAGATATCCGACTACTGCGCCGGGATGATCTGTAACTGGGGTGGACACCTGCTGGATGTCGCTAATATGATTAATGGAACAAGTCATAGTGGACCGATCAGTGTTGAGGGAAGCGGGAAATTTCCCGAATCCGGTCTGTTCGATACAATAATTGATTTTGAGTTGCAGTATATGTATGCCAATGGCGTAAAGCTGGATTACCGTATCAAGTCACCATATGTAAGGATAGAGGGAGATGATGGGTGGATACTCTCCAATTGGTTCAAAGGAGGGCTCAAGGCCCATGATCAGAAGATCTTTCGTACAGAATTCCGGCCGACTGACAAGCTGGTTTCCACAGAGTCAGACAAGCAGGATTTCATCAATGCCATTATCAAGGGTGATCCTGTGATGATTGATGCTGAGACCGGTCACCGCATAAATTCTCAGTGTCTGCTCGGTTTGGCAGCAGTCAGGACTGGTAAACGTATAGAGTGGGATCCGGTTCAAGAGGTGGTTACTAATTCAGATGAAGCTGAAAAGTTACTGAAGTTCTCCAGCTACCGCACTCCCTGGGAGTTGAAGAAGTTTGTATGAGCACTAATTAAAGGGAGTGGGCGATAGTTTCGCCGGCTTTGACCAGTGTCTCCACTCCCTTGGCGCTATTTTGCAACAGGTCAGATTCAAAATCGATAGAGTCTTTTTGAAATAGAAGTACAATGGTGGAACCTCCGAAATCGAAGTAGCCTTTTTCCTGCATCTTTTGAACGCTGGGGCCTGTGTATGTTTGATGGATGCCAGCTACGCCGAATGCTCCTACATTCATGTAGGCGATCAGCCCGAACTCCTCTGTATCAATCAATGTGTATGTTCGTTTATTGAGGCAGAAAATACGTTTTTTTGACGCAAGTGCTACTGGGTTGACGGAGTCATATCTGCCTTTGACGTTGACCTGTTCCGCTACGGTTCCGCTGCAGGGGAAGTGATAGCGGTGGTAGTCGGCCGGGCAGAGACGTACAACTGCGGCCTTGCCTCCATTGAAATCATTAATCTCACAGTTGAACAGGTTATGCAGAGAGTCTTCAACGCCTTTAACTGTGAGGCAGGAGTCACTGCCGATGTCATCATAAATCAGCAGACGTCCATCAGCCGGACTCAGAAAGTTTTTTTCGTCGGTTGAAAAGGGACGGGACTCAGTTTTGAGTTTTCTGGTAAAGAAATCGTTAAAACTGCAGAATGTTTCTTTGGGGGTAGCAAATTCACTCTCATCGATATTCAGGTCGATAATGGTTTTTCTTATTTTTCTTTTTGAGAGAGGTGAATCGAAATACCAGCCGAGAATGCGGCTTGGCAGAGATGTTCCAAAAAGGAGAGGGGCTAGCATTTTGCCGCTCAGTGTCCCGTAGGCCCATTTGATTGCGGCATCACCAAGGACGGTTTCCTGGCAGAGCTGGCCTGTGCTGCGGTCATAATATTTGATGATATCGATTTGTTGTGGCATTTTGGAACTCTTATGTAATGGGTAAGTGTTGTTTTTCAGCAGTATATCATTTTTTATATCGCGAGTAAGGTGTTGATTTGATAACTTTGTTAAGTATTAACTGGGAGTGAATATATGTTGAAAAGGGTCGTGCTGGCAAGTTTATGTATGAATGTCGTGTTCTGGAGTTTTGCTCAGAGCAGTTCAATATCTGTGATGGCAACCGCTCAATATGGAGTTGCTAAGGTTATTGTTCCTGCTCCTGAAGATGTCCGGTATCAGCATCTTTCCTGGCCGAAGGTCGTCAAGGCTGTAGATGGAAGTATTGTCGTTGCTTATATTAGCGGGAGAAAACATGTTAATGGTGATGGTTGTCCCGCTGTATCAATCTCTACTGACGGAGGTGAAACTTTTACGCCCCCTCAGGTTCTGATGAATTTTGACAGCAGCATGCCGTACCAGCACTGTGCAAACCTGGCTATGGGAGTGGCAGAGGACGGTTCCATCGTTCTGATGGGAATGGCCTTTACTGATAACCTTCGTAATAATATTTATGGCTGGCGTTCTGTAGATAACGGCAGAAGCTGGAAGGTAACCGATACGACCAATCTGGGGGAGAACCGTACGGGATCGGTGTTCGGCCATCTGTTTCATGTTCCAGGAAAGGGATTGGCGGTTTGCGGACACTACCGTAAACCGAAAGGGGATGGTATCTGGATTGCCTTTTCAGAGGATAACGGATTGTCGTGGCAGGACGATCAGAGAATCACAGAGAAAAAGTATTATGAACCGACATTCATCTATTCAGGAAAAAAAATGATCGGTCTGGTTCGTGAGAATTCCGCACATGCATATCATCAATATGTCAGTGATGATCTGGGAGCAAGTTGGCAGTTCAGACCGAGTGTTATCCAAGGGGACAAAGCGGCTGTGCATCCCAGTCCTTTTATAGTTGCAGACCCTGTGCAGCCCGAGAGGCTTTTCTCTCTGCAGACCGAGAGAACCAGCCAGAAAGAGATCTATCTCTGGCAGGCCCAAAGCGACAAACTGGAGTGGAGACGTCTGGGGCTCGTGGTATCGTGTCCAGGCGTTCAGGATTTCGGATATCCATGGATGACTCATATATCCGGCAATGAGTGGTTTCTTGTGTATTACGCAGGAGATAAGGATGGAGCTAACTCAATTTACGGAATGACCATTACTATTCCTGTTGCAAAGGAGAATGACAAATGAATGAATTGAAAAAGAAATATGCCTCTGTGGTTTTTGGAATACTGGTTTTGGGAACTCTTTCGTTTGCGCAAAAGTCAGGATTTGATAGCCGGAAGCCTGATAAAAGTGCAGGGCATCCTGTCATGGTGGCTACAGGAGGATGGCAGGTTAAAGTTATATTTGGTGGAGTTGCCTCTGTTTTGACGGTAGATCCGCCGGATATAGTTACGGTGATGGATGAGAAGTACGACACACTGGCGGTTTTTAAGGGACCGGTCTGGCGGCGTGGTACACCATTGCGGGGGCTTAAGGCGGAGGCCTGCAGTGTGGCAGATGGGCTGGATGAGAGGTCACTTGTTGTACGAAGTGGTCTGGGCAAAGCGGCAAAGCCGTATGTGCTCGATCAGGATTACAAATTGGAACCCCATTGGGCAGGATTTGGCCGGTTGGAAGGGGGCGCTATTCCTGCGGATCAGTCGGTTTATGCGAGTTATCGTTATGTGATGCGGCGGCTCGACAGTGTGGTGCTTACAGCAGAGAAGCAGCTGGTTTTACGCAAGGGGATGCCGCATGTAGCTACGCCACGGCCTCCTCAACTTATGGCGGGTGAAACTCTGGCAGGCAATGTCTGGATATCCGGTTGGATGGATTCTCTTCAGCTGGTAAACCTTTACCCCGTACTTGAGACAGCCTATCCCGAACAGGCAACCGGGGCGGCGATTGCCGAACAGTTGCTTCCCAAAACATTGGCGAAGCTGCGTAGCGGTAGTCCTGTAAAAATTCTGGCATGGGGCGACAGCGTGACTGAGTGCGGCTACCTGCCATTGGAGAAGAGGTGGCAGCAACAGTTTGTTACACGTCTTCGGCAACGTTTTCCGGAGGCTGAGATTGAGATGCTCTCTGAGGGTTGGGGTGGACGTACCACAACGGCTTTTCGTCAGGAACCTGTAGGAAGTCCGCGTAATTATTCTGAGAAGGTTCTGGCTCTCAAACCGGATCTGATTATCTCTGAATTTATTAACGATGCGTATATGAATGAGGCGGCTGTGCAGGATAATTACGGCGTGATTCTTAAGGATTTCAAAGCGATTGGTGCGGAGTGGATTATTCTGACACCACATTATGCCCGGCCAGATTGGATGGGTTTAAAGGCGGAGCGCGATATCGATAGTGATCCGCGCCCTTATGTGAAAGGATTGCGACTCTTTGGCGAGAAAAATCAGGTTGCGGTTGCAGATGCTTCACTGCGATGGGGAAGGCTTTGGCGTCAGGGAGTGCCATATACGACCCTGTTGGTCAATAACATCAACCATCCTGATGAACGCGGCATGAAGATCTTTGCAGATGCTCTGATGGAATGCTTCCCGGATAAATAAAGGGTGTATTTTTTCAGGTTGTGCTGGGGCTAGTTGAAGACCGGGGTCAGGGAAATACGGTTGAGCGCCAGTGATAATTGTCCACAAAAGAGTACACAGATCACAAAGAAATGAGTTATTGACATATTAATCAGATAATCATATTAACTGATTAAAGGGAGGGTTGGATAATGAATGCAATAACCTTAAGTGTGACGGATGTAGCCAGAAATTTCTCGGAATATGTGAATCGTGTTAATTACAAGGGGGATCGTTTTGTTCTTGTTAAAGGCGGTCGGGAGGTCGCTGAGCTTAAACCTGTTCCCAAAGGAAGGCTTCTCAGTGAATTAGCGGCTTTATTGAAAACATCAGCTAGATTGAGTCAGGAAGAAGCAGAGGCATTTGAAGCTGATATTAATGAAGCACGGGCCGGGATGAATAAAGAGGAGATTCGTGATTCATGGGACTTCTGATTGATACAAATATTCTGATTGCAGGTGATAGAATGGTGAGGATGAAAATAGAAAAATGGAGATGAAAATGATGAAAATTAAATTACATGTTATTAACCTGCTTACGCTCAGCCTACTCTTTGTGATGCTTGCGAGCGGGGTAACTCCGCCCAAGGGATTCAGGGCTCTTTTTAACGGCAAAGATCTCACGGGTTGGCATGGATTGAACCCTCACTCTGTGGTGAAACTTAAGGGGGCCAAGCGCGATGCAGCGCTGAAAAAGATGCGTGATGAGTTTTCCAGCCACTGGCATGTGGAAAAGGGAGAACTTGTCAATGTCGGCACTGGTCCCTATGCCAATACCGATGAAGATCTGGGTGATGTTGAGTTGCTGATTGAATATAAGACTGTGGCGGGAGCCGATAGCGGAATCTATCTGCGAGGTACGCCTCAGGTGCAGATCTGGGATAAGAATCAGGTCTATGACCGGAAACGTCCGGATCGTAAACCGCAGTTTGGCTCTGGTGGTCTTTTTAATAATACACCCAATACGCTTGGACGCGATCCTGCCCGTATTATGGATAAGCCTTTTGGTCATTGGAATAAATTCCGCATTATGCAGATAGGTGCCCGTACCTGGGTGTGGTTGAATGGCCGTCCTGTGGTTGAGGGGGCTGTCATGGAGAACTACTGGAACCGCAAGGAGCCGCTTCCTGCTTCAGGTCCCATTATGCTGCAAACTCATGGCGGCGAGATCCGCTGGCGCAATATCTTTGTGCGTAATATTGGTGAGACAGAGGGAAAGAAGTATCTGGCAGCTCATCCGATGCTGCCTGAACCTGATATTTATGATCTCTATTATGGTCCGCACTCTCGTCAGGTACTGCACTTCTGGAAGGCAGAATCTGACAAACCAACTCCGCTGCTCTTTTATATTCATGGTGGTGGCTGGACCGCCGGTGGCCGTTTGAGCGGTCTCAGCAGTATGCTGCAGAACATTCTGGATGCCGGGATATCGGTTGTTTCAATTGAGTATCGATTTATACAGGAGGCTACAGCCGAGGGGGTTGTTCCGCCTGTTAAAGCTTCGTTGCACGATGCGGCCCGAGCCCTGCAGTTTGTGCGCAGTAAAGCGGATGAATGGAATATTGATAAAGAGCGCATTGGAGCCTCAGGAGGATCAGCCGGGGCCTGTTCGTCACTGTGGCTGGCCTTTCATGCGGATATGGCCGAGCCAGGAAGTGATGATCCTGTGTCGCGTGAATCGACCCGGCTGTTTTGTGCAGCTGTAAGTGCGCCGCAGACATCCCTTGATCCAAAGCAGATGAAAGAGTGGACTCCGAACAGTCGTTATGGAGGCCATGCCTTTGGATTTTCGGGGAACAAAGAGAGGAAGACATCCTCGTTTGATGAGTTTCTGGCTGGACGTGATAAGATTCTGCCATGGATAGCTGAGTATTCGCCCTATGCATTGGTCAGCAGTGACGATCCGCCGGTTTATCTTTATTTCTCGCAACCACCGGCTTTGGGGCAGGATCAGAAAGATCCCACTCATACCGCCAACTTCGGGGTGAAATTGCAGGAGCAATGTAAGGCTAAAGGGGTTAAGTGTGAATTGAAGTATCCCGGAGCACCTGATGTGAAACATGACTCTGTCCAGGATTACCTGATCAAGACATTGAAGGGCTTGTGAGGAGCTTGAGTGCTATTCAGGGGGCATCGGCGATTCGGTGCAAAAATCCACCGTGTAACGGAGGATATACTGAGCTGCTCAGTATGTCCGCCGGTATCCGGTGGACGAAACAGTTAACTGGGTTGCAGGTTGTGCCCGCTTAAGATACGCGCCAAATCGCAGATGCGGCCGAGAGTATATCATCTGCATTTTATGATCTTTGCCTGTGATTGCATTTCTCAGACTCAAACCACATTATCCTTTCCTAAATCGTCTAAATCAATTGACGATCTAAGACCCGCAAGCTATAGTACTGAGTAGTTAAATTATTTTGGGCGTTGGGAGGGGCGGATTTGATTGTTTTCTCCTTAAACGAGTGGGGACGCATGACATCTAAAAAAGATCTTTCTGAGAGGGACATCTGTACAAAATACATCCAACCTGCGCTGGTGAAGGCGGGGTGGAATAATGTTACCCAGATCAGGGAAGAGGTCTATTTCACTGATGGGCGCATTTACGTTAAGGGCAATCTGACCAGCCGCGGCAAAGGCAAACGCGCCGACTATATTCTCTACTATAAACCCAATATCCCCATTGCCATTATTGAAGCTAAGGATAATAAACACTCAGTCAGGGCCGGTATTCAGCAGGCATTGGATTATGCGGAGATTCTGGATATTCCATCCGTCTATAGCAGCAATGGAGACG
Source organism: Kiritimatiellia bacterium (assembly GCA_027858965.1). Lineage (GTDB taxonomy): Bacteria > Verrucomicrobiota > Kiritimatiellia > RFP12 > UBA1067 > M55B167. The sequence goes on along the minus strand of JAQIBS010000168.1, from coordinate 72,483 downwards.
GGTTCTTTGAGCATGACTGCACTTGTAGTGATGGAAAGATTGAAAAAGAGCTGTCTTTGGGTGAATTCCCCTCTCCTGAGGTGCTGTGGCAGCGCTATAAAAAATACAAAGGGATCGTCACCGATGAACAGGAACGGATTGTCTCTCAGGACTATTTCTTTGATGGCAGCGATAGAAGCCCTCGCTACTATCAACAGAATGCCGTTAACCGCACTGTGGAGGCCATTGCTAAGGGGCAGAAGCGCATTCTGCTGACAATGGCAACCGGAACCGGTAAAACTTATGCCGCTTTTCAGATCATCCATCGACTGTGGAAAAGCAGAACTAAAAAACGAATTTTATTTCTGGCAGACCGCAATGCATTGATCGACCAGACCCGACGCGGTGATTTTCGTCATTTCAAAGATAAGATGACGGTGATCCGCAAGAAGCAGATTGATAAATCCTATGAGATCTATCTTGCTCTCTATCAGGGTTTAACCAACTATGATGAAGATAAAGACGCCTATCGCGAGTTCAGCCCAGGCTTCTTTGATCTTATTGTGATAGACGAGTGCCACCGAGGCAGTGCCGCTGAGGACAGCGCATGGCGTGAAATCCTCACATATTTTGATTCAGCAACCCATATTGGCTTAACTGCCACTCCCAAAGAGACCGAGACCATCTCCAGCACCGAGTATTTTGGCGATCCTATCTACACCTACTCTCTCAAGCAGGGCATACAGGATGGTTTTCTTGCCCCGTACAAAGTGCTGCGCGTGGGTATGAATGTCGATCTTGAAGGCTGGCGTCCCGAGCTTGGTAAAATTGATAAAGATGGACAGCTGGTTGCTGACCGTGTTTACAACCGCAGAGACTATGATAAAGATCTGGTTATCGATGAACGTACCGAAACCGTTGCAAAACGGGTGACTGAATTATTGAAAAAGACCAACCGCTTTGATAAAACCATCATCTTCTGTGTAGACATCGACCATGCTCAGCGGATGCGGGCTGCCATCGCCAATGAAAACAGCGATCTGGTGGCGGAAAACAGCAAGTTTGTGATGCAGATCACCGGGGACAATCCCGAAGGAAAGATGGAGCTGGATAACTTCACCAACCCAGAAGAGAGATACCCCGTTGTTGCCACCACCTCAAAACTGATGACAACCGGCATTGATGCCCAGACCTGCAAGCTGATAGTGCTCGACAGCAATATCGCATCCATGACCGAGTTTAAGCAGATCATTGGACGCGGCACGCGTATCAACGAGGAGTACGGCAAAACCTTCTTCACCATCATGGACTTCCGCAATGTCACCGATCTGTTTGCAGACCCGGACTTCGATGGCGACCCTGTCCGGATTAAAGTGCTGGGTGAAGATGACGAAATTGAAACTCCTGAAGAAGAGATTGAAAACTCAGATCCTATTATTGATGACGATGGCGAAGAGGTAAGCTTCGATGATGAAGAGACCACAACCATCTATCCCGATATCACGGAGGGCGGTGATATAGTTGAAGAACCACGAGCCAAATTCTATGTCAACGGCGTTAATGTGATGATCCTCAACGAGCGAATTCAGTATATGGATAGCGACGGCAAGTTAATTACCGGCAGTCTCAAGGAATACACCAAAAAAAAGGTGCGCGAGCAATATAAGTCACTCGATGCTTTTTTAAGTCGATGGAACGCGGCGGATAAAAAACAGGCCATTATCGAGGAACTGACCGAACAGGGAATCATCTTTGAGAATCTTAAAGAGGCGATCAACAAAGAGATGGATATTTTTGATCTGATTTGCCACACCGCATTTGATCAGCCGCCGCTCACCAGAGCCGAGCGGGTCAACAATGTCAAAAAACGCGACTACTTCACCCAGTATGGCGAACAGGCCCGCAAGGTTTTGGAGGCACTGCTGGCAAAATATGCCGATGAAGGCATAGAGAATATCGAAGATATGAAGGTGCTGCAGGTCAATCCTCTGGATCAGTTTGGTTCACCGATGGAGATAGTCAAATTTTTCGGCGGCAAAAAACAGTATTTAAAAGCACTCACAGAGTTAGAAAAAGAGATTTACAGGGCGGTGGCATAATGGATGTTGTAGAAAACAAAGACGGTAATGTGAGTTTTTGCCAAGGTGGCGAACTTGTCTCGCGTGAAGTAAACGATTGCATTAATAAAATTAAGCAGCAAATTGCAGAACTCTTTAACATTAAAAATGTAAATTTTCTTTTTGGAGCTGGGACAAGCTCTGGTGCTATTCCGAGCATGAAGAGTATGCAGGAAGAAATAAAAAAGAACATTGATGAATCACTAAAAGAAAAAGAAAAAACATTATATGGAAATATTGATAGTAATAACTTGGAGAAAAAACTAACAATTCTTTATGCAAAGAAACATTATCTGAAAGGTGTTAAACCAAAAGATAAAGAAGAAATTGAAACGGTTGAAAAGTTGATAAAGCATGTAGAAGGTTCAATGTATGGAAAAATAAATATCGATCTTTCAGCAAGAGGTGCTGATCGGTGTTTGAATTTGTATAAAATATTTTATCAAAAAACGGTATTAAGAAATAAGGATCTCGCACGGGTTAATGTTTTCACAACAAACAATGATCTTTTTAATGAAAAGGCACTCGATGCATTAAATATTAATTTCAATAATGGTTTTGGTGGTGGGCTTGAGCGATTTTTTAACCCAGCAAGATTTCACTATACGTTTTCAAAGAAAATCGATACAAATTTGGAGAAATTTGAGCCATTAGAAAACATGGTGTATTTGTATAAACTACATGGTTCAATAAGTTGGATAGAAAAAGAGGGCAACGCTTTATTCAACATTCAAGAAGTTCCGGTCGTTGGAAACGAGGCGAAAGGTGATGAAAAGCATGTGCTGATTTATCCAACGCCATTGAAACAATCCCAAAGTCTTGGGGCACCCTACGCTGATCTTATAAGAGAATTTCAAACAAAGTTATCTCTTCCGAATTCGGTTATATTTATTATTGGTTATAGCTTTAGTGACGAGCACATTAACGACATTATATATCAGGCTTTGACATCAAATTCATCTTTGTCGGTTGTGATCTTTGGCGAGTACAGCGATTGTCCTCTGTCACAAATTAAAGATAGTCGCATTTATCGTATATTTGGGACGGATCAAGAGTGTAAAGAAGTCCATTATTTTGAATATATAGTAAAAGAGTTGTTACCACATGTAGATGTCAATATTGATAAGTCTTTGTTAGATGCTTTTGTGAATTCACTAAATATGGCTTTAAAAACTGATGGTGATAAATGAAAATCGGGAAAATAATCAGTATAAATTATAGCCAGCTAAAGGTGAAGATAGCCTCAGAAATCAGAGGTTTCTCTATAAATTTACATGGCAATGTTTATTACTTTGGGAATATTGGGAGTTACCTTAAGGTAACAAACGCAGTTGATGAAATAATCATATGTGAAGTTGTGTCTATATTCGACTCTGACCTGAGTCAGGAAAAACTATCTTTCGACATAGAAAGCAACAGAGAGCTATTGCTCAAACCAATTGGCACAATCAATAAAGATGAAGGATTTGCATTAGGTGTGGGTGTCTTCCCAAGCCTATATAGTGATGTTAGCATCGTAACCTTTGATGATATGAAGCTTATTTTACGAACAAACATTAATGAGTCTGAACCAAAAGTCGATGAGAAAAAGGTACATAAAATATTTTCATTGGGGGTTAGTAAGAATCTTATTAATTATCCTGTAGATGTTAGTATTGATAGCTTTTTTAATATTCACTCTGCCGTTTTAGGTAATTCAGGGAGCGGGAAATCAAACACGATCGCTCATATTATTCAGGAGATACACAAAAAAGAAGATTGTTCTGCAATAGGGTCAAGGATACTTATATTTGATGTGAATGGAGAATATAAGAAAGCATTTGAGAAAAATAACAATACCAGCATTCGCATTAAATATTACAAGCCAAATATTAAAGATGAAGTTGACGGATATATGCCATTCTATTTGCCTCATTTCTTATTATCTTTAGATGAGTGGAGTGCATTTCTTTTAGCAACAGATGCAACACAGCGACCTTTTTGGGATAAGGTCTTACAGGAAAGCTATCGATTTTACCGCATTGGAAATTCAGATGTAACAGAACAAAAGATGTTTGTTAATTATCTCAGATATAGAATATGTAATTTAATCTTTAGTACGTTACGGCAAGCTGATACCGACACCGCAAGAATTACAACGGCAGCAAGTATCCTTGGAAGTATTACTAGTATTATTAAAAGTAAACCGCCTATTGAGAAGGCGGCAGCTGATTTGTTGGTTGATATACATAATTTGCAAGAAGCTTGTGTTATTGATTATGGGGCAAATGGTGATAGGCTAGAAAGGGCTACGGAAGAGGTTTCTGAAAAGGTCGATAGTACTGAGGCACAAAAAGTTATTAATGCAAAAATTAAGAATGGAGAATTTTTTGATCGCAGGTTTCTGAAGATAGCTGCTGAATTAATTTTATTAGAGGAAGACGCTCGCGGCAATAGACAAATTCGAGGTTACACCGCCACTATGCTGACACGACTAGATTATTTTTTGGATAATTCCGGTTGCGAATTTATGCGAGAATGTAATGGGATTGATTCAGTAAGAAAATATATGAAAGAATTATGGGGAGTCGATGAGAATGAATCGCAGTTGGTTATTATTGACACCAGTGAGTTAAGTCCTGATGTTTTGGAAACATTAACAAGTGTAACTTCTCGATTATTGTTTGATGAACGAAAAAAGCTTATTGGTGATGCTCGAAGAAAAAATCCAGTCCATTTAGTTTTGGATGAAGCTCATCGATATATTAAGAAGCATTATGAATATTTATTAAAGGAGAATATTTTTGAGAAAATTGCGAGAGAAGGAAGAAAGTATTCTTTCTTTCTTCTTGTTTCTTCTCAGAGACCTTCTGAGCTATCCGAAACGGTGCTTTCACAGTGTGCAAACTTTATTGTTCATAGAATACAGAACGAGAAAGATATGCACTATATACAGGCTATTTTGCCATATTTCTCAGATGATTTTACCAATAAAATTAAGCAGTCTGTTCCAGGAGAAGCTCTTGTCTTTGGCAATTGTGTGTCAATGCCTCTTCATTTAAAGATTCATAAAGCAAAACCAAGTCCAAATAGTGAAAATTGTAAGATTCCAGAAGAATGGTTTAAAAAAAGAGAAAAGACGATATGAGTAATATCAGTGGCATCGTAAAATCAGCGCGTAAGATCATGCGTCAGGACATCGGAACCGGCAGCGACGAGCTGCGCATTCTCCAGCTTGGCTGGATGCTGTTCCTTAAAATATTCAGCGACAAAGATAAAGAGCTCGAACTTATTCAGGAGGGTTATAAATCACCCATACCCGCTGAGTTGCACTGGGATCAATGGGCGGCTGATGACGAAGGCATGACTGGCGATGAGTTGTTGAAATTCGTTGATCAGAAGCTTTTCCCTACGCTGTCGGAGATTGACCTCTCCACCGGAAACAAACGGGCGGTGCTGGTGCATGAGGTCTTTGCCAACAATTACAACTACATGAAATCCGGGATTCACCTGCGGCAGGTGATCAACAAGCTCAATGAGATCGACTTTAACAATAGCAAAGATAAACAGGTGTTCGGTCAGATTTATGAAACTTTTCTCAGCGAACTGCAAAGTGCTGGCACCCTGGGTGAGTTCTACACTCCGCGTGCTATCACCGAATTATTGGCTGAGCTGACCGACCCGAAACCTGGAGAGAAGGTACTTGATCCCGCCTGTGGCACTGGCGGTTATCTGACAGCCGCGCTCGAGCACCTCAAAGCTAAGGCAACTACCGTTGCAGAACATGAGGCCATCCAGCACGATGTCATGGGCTGGGAGTACAAGCCACTCCCATATTTAATGGCCAACACCAACCTGATCCTGCACAACATTAACCTTCCGAATATCCGCTATGGCGATTCCCTGTCCCGCCCTTTAACTGAGTACAGCCAGAAAGACCGCGTTGATGTTATCTTGGCAAATCCGCCCTTTGGCGGGGTGGTCTCCAACAACAACGAAAACAACTTCCCGCAGACTTACCGCACCAAAGAGTCAGCCGATCTCTTTTTAATCCTGATGATCCACCTACTTAAAAAAGGGGGACGCGCCGCCATTGTTCTGCCTGATGGTTCACTCACCGGCGATGGAGTAAAGCAGCGCATCCGTCAGAAGCTACTTGAAGATTGCAATCTGCATACCATCATTCGACTACCCAATTCTGTATTTCAACCCTATGCCTCTGTTGCCACCAACCTGCTCTTTTTTGAGAAAGGCAAAGCAACCAAAACCGTCTGGTATTACCAGCATAAACTGCCGGAGGGATACAAAGCCTACTCCAAAACCAAAACGATTCAGCTGAGCGAATTTGATGGCGTAAAAAAATGGTGGAAGAAGCGCCAACAGGGTGAACAGGCGTGGAAGGTTGATATCAAGACGATTAAAGCCAATGGCTACAATCTCGACATTAAAAATCCGAAGCAACCCGAAGAGGAAAAACAACACACCACAGCCGAACTTCTGGGTATGCTTCATAAATCATTTGCCAAGGGGGACACACTGTTGGGGCATTTGCGAAAGGAGCTGCAATGATGCGCAAAAAAAACTGTCCACACTGTGGTCAGTTTTGCCGTGGAGTCATAACCGTCGCATTATGAACAAGGAACAACAGGCTTGGCAAAAGCCGTCCCAAGTGAATATCCTTTGGTTGCCACTGGTGATGAGCTGTTAGCGAAGATCAGAAAGGAATTAAAATAATGCGTTTGCCACGCATTATCCGATTCCGCTATGCGGAATTGCATTGTGGAAGGGCTGGTTTGTTAGCAGGCTTTGCCTGATGGTGTATGATTTAGTTATGAGTGAAAAATTTATCTGGATTTATTTAAAGTAGTACAAGCATCTTGCTTGTTTATTGGAAAAACAGGCTGGAAGCCTATTCCACATTGCAAAGCCAGCCACATTTTGCGTCAATAGTGATTTAGTATGTCCGCCGCTACGCGGTGGATTCAAAGTTATAGGTTGCAGCAACTTAATGGATGTCATCATGATTAAGAACAAAAAACAAATAATGCAAATCCAAGATGTTCAGAATCGTATCTTCTCAATTCGTGGTACTCAGGTCATGATAGATGAAGATTTGGCTCGAATGTATGCAGTCGAAACAAAAGTTTTGAACCAAGCTGTAAAACGTAATATTAATCGTTTTCCTGATAAATTCAGATTTCAACTTACAAATGATGAATATCTTTTTGTGAAGTCCTCAGATGACACAGAAAACTTGAAGTCACAAACTGTGACTTCAAGTTTAGAGCATGGTGGCAGAAGAAAACTCCCGTTTGTATTTTCTGAACAAGGAGTTGCCATGTTGTCAGCCGTGCTTAGAAGTGACACAGCTGTGAGTGTAAGTATTTTAATAATGGATGCTTTTGTGTGCATGCGAAATTTTCTCTCTGAAAATGCGCGTGTTTTTAATCGGCTGGATGATCTCGAAAGAAAACAAATAAGTTATCAGATTAAAACTGACAAAAAAGTAGAGTACATTTTCAAAGCACTAGAGAGTAAAAGTGTAAAGGCAAAACAGGGCATCTTTTACGATGGACAAATCTTTGATGCTTATGTTTTTGTGGCTGATATTATAAAATCCGCTGAAAAATCGATTGTTCTAATTGATAACTATGTTGATGAAAGTGTGCTTCAGCTTTTTTCTAAACGCAAAAATAAAGTGAGTGTTACTATTTTTACTAGCAAAATCACAAACGTGTTAAAACAGGATGTAGAAAAGCATAATTTGCAATACCCATCTGTTATTTTAAAAACATTTCGTAAATCTCACGACCGGTTTTTGATTATTGATGAAACAACGATATATCATATTGGTGCATCTTTGAAAGATTTGGGTAAAAAATGGTTTGCCTTCTCCAAAATGGACACATCGGCTGTAGAGATGTTGCATAAACTTAATGGGTAAAATAATGACTAAATTAAATATTTCAAAGGTTAGTATGTCGCATTTGAAGGAGTTGTTGTAGTGGGTAAAGATGTTTACATAGGAGATTTTCTTCATCGTATCAAACGACCGGTCATGCTTGACCCTTGCAATAAATACAAGCTTGTGACAGTAAAATTATATCACAAGGGAGTCGTATTACGCAGAGAAGCGCTAGGGTCTGAGATAAAGTCAAAAATGTATGAAGTCAAGACAGGTGACTTTATACTTTCCGGGATTGATGCACGTAATGGAGCATTTGGTATTGTGCCTCCTGAGTTGGACGGAGCAATAGTCACAAACGATTTTTGGTACTTTGATATTGATGAATCCATTGTTGAAAAATATTTCTTCTTGGAACTGACATCTACGCTTTGGTTTGATGAAATTTGCAGAAAGGGTAGCGATGGAACAACCCAGAGAATACGCCTTCAAAAAAATAAATTTTTCAACCAGCAAATTCACCTACCTGGACTTGAAGAACAAAAAGCATTTATCACTGCTTTTAGGCGAGTAAAAGAGAGCAACGGTAAACTTAACACTGAACTCACTAACCAGCAAACTCTTCTAAAGAAGCTCCGTCAGCAAATTTTGCAGGATGCGATAGAAGGCAAACTTACCGCCGATTGGCGCAAGCAGAATCCCGATGTCGAGCCGGCAAGCGGACTCCTCTCCCGCATACAGGTAGAGAAAGCCAAACTGGTTAAAGAAGGAAAAATCAAGAAGCCGAAATCCCTGCCGCCAATTACCGAAAAAGAAAAATTGTTTGAACTGCCGGATGGTTGGGAGTGGTGTCGATTGGCGGAAGTAGCAAATATAGGAACAGGTGCGACACCATTGACATCTGAGCCTCTGTATTATGGAGGAATCGTTAATTGGATGACAAGTTCAGATACGGGTTTAGGATTTGTCAGAACCACAAAAAATAAAATCACTGATAAGGCGTTACGTGAAACCAATTGTAGTGTTTATCCGGTTAGTACACTTGTTGTTGCTATGTATGGACAAGGAAAGACGCGAGGGCAAATTACAGAACTAATGATTGATGCAGCAACCAATCAAGCTTGCGCTACGATTTCATTGTATTTGTTTTCAAGAGAACTAAATCAATTTATCAAAACACATTTCAAAAAGAATTATGTTGATATAAGAGCACAGGCGCAAGGGGGTGCCCAGCCAAATCTTAATATGATGAAGATTAAAACTAATGTCATTGCGCTGCCTCCTCTTGCTGAACAAAAAATGATTGTAACTAAAGTTGAAAAGTTAGTTTCTTTATGCGACCAACTGGAAAATCAAATAGCTCAAAATCAGAGCAATGCCGAAAAACTCATGCAGGCTGTATTGAAAGAGGCGTTTTCGGGTGGCTAAACGTGTGTGATAGTCAATGGCTATTATAATAGTAAGAGATCTCGAAAAGAAGGAAGTCAATGACGATTCAAAATGTAAGGGCTCAGATAAGATTTCAGCTGGAGCAACTTAAGGTTCAGAATAAGCATCATTATTTTGAAGATATCACACGTGAGTTTTCCCGACAAAGGATTTGTAGAAACTTACTTCCTGCAACAGGACCTGTAGGGGCAGGCGGAGACCAAGGACGAGATTTTGAAACATATAATACATTTTTAGATGACGCATTTGTTTTAGAGGACACGAAGCTGTTTGAGGGTGGAACCAAAAATGGGGATGTGTTTTTTGCATGCTCTCTTAAACAAAAGATTTTCTCAAAAATTAAGTCAGACGTTAATTCCATTTTCAGTAATACGCAAGAGAAGCGCCCCATAGTATATTTTTGTGTTGAGGATCTGCCTATTGCGAAACGAAATAAACTTATTAATTGGTGTCTCGATAAGCATGGTGTGGATCTTCAGATATTTGACGGACAAGCACTGTCAGAAAATTTGAGTGATCCTGATATATTCTGGATTGCAGAACAGTATTTGCATATGTCATCTGATATATATCCAGCATCATTAATAGATGAAGATTCGTACAATTCCTGCCGTGAAAAATGTGTGCCATATCTTCGTCGCCGATTTGAGATCGACTCGGTAGTCAAAAGATCACCGATGTCTTATTCTATCCAGCTTTCTAAAGCCATAATACGAAATGACTCTGCAATTGGATTCAGGGAGTGGTGGAAGGGCGACGTGCCATTGCTGTTTGTAGAAGGAGAAGAGGGGTGTGGTAAATCTTGGATTATGGCTCAAGAGGCTTGGAAAATTGCGATCTCAGGTGATGCATTGGTGCTTTGGCTGGATTCTATCCACTGGCAGGGTTTAAACAATATTCGGGGAGCCGTTGAAACAGCATTTCAAGTGTGTCTTGGGGTGCCTGATTCTGATATGTACTTGTGTCAGCGTCTATATCAAAACCTTGAATTGCGATGGAAACTACCAATACTGCTTGTTTTGGATGGCATGAATGAAAAGAGTTGCCCTGTTGCTGCTGAGCGGATTATTGGGTCTCTTTTGGGCAGAAGTATTGATCATGTGGCCAGCGTATATGATGGGCCGTCTGAGAATATAGACAATTGGCGACTTCCAAAATCACTTCGCGTTGTGTTTAGTACACGTTCGCTGAGTTCTATGCCTGGTAACCCTTTGTCCGTCATAGGTGAACGTGCTACGACTTTTGTCGTTCTTCCCTATAGTGAAGCTGAATTCATGAAGGTTTTATCTCGCAATAGTCTGACAAAAAAAGATCTTCCAAAAGATGCAGCAGGGTTGCTGTATTTTCCGCGGTTATTTTCTGTATTTTTGCGCGTGAAATCCAGAATGCCGTCGGTTGAGATCATGACGCCAGCGGTCATTTGGTGGTACGATCTGCTGGCAAAGATCGAGACGGGGCTTGATCCTGTGGTTACTAATGGCTTGAAGCTGATCAATCCCCTTGATGCTAAGGAGCTTCTATCTTCTATAGCAGAAGGATTAAGTCCTGATGGGGCACTATCAGACAATCAGCTCAATTCTTTGTTCGGCGGCCAATACCTAGAACTGCGATCACAATTACTTGACTCAAAGATGTTTAAGAAATCGGGGCGGGTGTCAGCAATGCTTTCTGATGATCACGTAGCACTTGCGTGGGGACTTTTGATTCTGAGGCATCTGCAGACAACAAACTTAGGGGATGTGTTGGCTATTGCGGATCGCATTCATGAACTGCTTGAACCGGGCTTGTCTGATTCACGTCGTACTCTTGGTATCCTTGTTGCATTGCAACTTTCCTTAGCTGGGGAGGCGACGTTGTCTGATGTGTCGGTGGCAGGTGGAATTTTAGCATGGTTTTGTTCGCACAATATCTTTGGTCGGGAGGATCAATTGGATTTCTGGTGCAAGCATCGTTTGAATGCCTATGGTTTATTTATCGAAGATCTGTTGATTTCACCGCGTGCTGGAAGTCCAGAGAAGGTGGCCGTGGCACCGCTCGCTCGCTTATGGAGGAGTGGTTCGAACGATCACGCCGAATTGGCGTCTATATTGCGTCGATGGTTGTTGGTGACGTGGAGTGAGGGACAGCCTGTTGGTGAAAAACATAGGAAATGGGAAGGCATTCAGTTGCCTGTTGTACCCAATAATGTGCAGCTACGTCTTACTCCGATAGCCATATCAATCCTGTCTCAGAAACCTGATGAATCTATGCTGCCCATCTTGGCAGAGTGCTATGCGTCGGCAAACTTATCGATAGAGGTTCATGGTGAAAACCGGTTCCCGGCTAAATGGCCTTATAATACTTTGAAAGTGCTGATGAGGTGGATATACACGGAATCGTTTGTCCCCGCGTTGCAATTGCTTTATGATAACGAAACCAGATCTGATATCAATGAAGCATACCAATGGCTGATCACAGAGGGCTTGGGTATTCAAAATACAAAGAAAAACTCGGAAAGGATTGGGCTGGCATCAGTAGAAGAGTCTATACGGAAACACGGAGATCCTAGATTATTCATGCTGGATAATCCGCGTAGTTGGGTGCATAACATGGAATTACTTGCTGTTCGTGATGATCTGCCAGAGATAATAGATGAAGCGAAGATCGAGATTATGGAACTTTTCCGTAGATGCTGCAATCCCGAGAATGTAAGCATTGATCGATGGTTTTTCGATGGGCTATGGTCTTGGGCTTTGAAGCTGGACCCTGAAGAGTTTGAAAGTATTTGTGTCGGCCCGCTTGAAAGGACTCTCGCCGGGGATGCTTTACCCAATTATGAAATATTCCATCATTTCCAAGGCTTTATCTGGCATCATGAAAATAATCGTGTTCAACAAGCTATTGATCTGTGTGTGCAAAAACACCGCAACAACATCAGTCCTTTTACATCGGAGATGCTGCTGGAGTGGATTCTTCTACACGGTGGTGACGATCAGATTATAGCGTACTTGGTTGATACAGAAAATTTTCGTGCTAAGAGAGGCTATCTGCTCGTTGATCTGATGAGTATTACAGAATTGCTTCGTATGTTAAAACCTGCATGTGTGGTAAGTCTTGCACAGCATCGCGCAATCACAATCTGTGAGATTCCAGACTGGAGGAGAGAACCTGGGGCAGTTGAGAGGATGGAGTACTGGTTGACTCTATGGTCTAATGCAGTAGGGGACGATGATACGGCTGCTAAGTGGGCTATAGGTCTGCTTACTCAAGGGTGCCCAGCCCAATGTCGTGATGACTGCATACGCCTTTTGGCTCGCTCTGCTACATCCCGGCTGCCTTCCCTGATTCGCGATAATCCAGAACTTGCTGTGTGTTTGCAGGATGAGGACTTTGTGTATATGCTTCGGTATGGATACCTGCCTGAAGGCACAGTGAAAGAGTTGATGATGCTGTGGGCGAGCCGTGGTACCGAAATGCTGGCTCACTCTGGTCGCATATTTCTCCTGTGTCAAGATGATGAGGGTTTTCGGAATTGGGGACAAGAAATACTTTGGCTGGCATGCCAATGCGCTGCGGCCGTTGACGGGGACATCACCCCAAAGGTGACGCGCTTTGAGCTGAGTCCCGATGGTTGTGTGATCTTTCATGGCCCTGTTGATATCAAAGACAAGTCGAAAACTATATTTCTCGGGTTGAATTCGTGGGGCCGCAACGCAGATGTAGAGGCGGGCTGTGTGGAAGATGCAAATGTCCATTTAGCGGAGTGGCAGGCAAGTGAGGATGCCCTCCAGAAATGGAAGGGATTTGCGCTCCGTGATTTCAATGATGAGCATGCTCTTTTATCGTGGGCAGAACGCTATCCTTGTGAGTTCAAAACTTACTGCGATCAGTTTTTCAAAAGTGTGCTGGCATCACAAGGCATTTTGGCAAAAATGGGTGTGTTTCCTCATTGCTTGTTGTCGGTAATGCTTAGGCTACATCCAATTGATGCTTATGCGTATTGGGAACGATTGCGGTCTGTCTCCAGTAGTTGTGTATATACAATCTGTGAAGCTGAACTGGTTCCATCTACGACATGGCTCCCTATCCTTAATAGAGCTAAGGGTATTTCACATATTCGGAGGGCAACGCTTGTCCAAGCGGACAATGACGAAGTCATCATGGGGCTGGCTCTATATGCGATACGCATGGGTTCGGAAATGGAACTCTTTGCTGTATGTGAGTTGCTACTGGAAAGCAAACTGTCTAAGGATCGGGCACTGGCTGTGAGTGTCATAGCGTGGCTCTGGGGGGATTCGATTGATCAGGTATTAAATGATCTGTTTGATAAAGATCCTAGTTGTTGGGTGCGTGATCATGTTTTCTGGGCTCTTGGTGTTCGACGTCAGGACGTTGCTTGTAGAAACGCGTATCGTAGAGCATTGGGCTTTACAGACGAGTACGCTGTTTCACGTGAACTACATATTATGAAACCGGCGCTGCTACCGTCGTGTATGGTATGGCGTGAAATAGAAGAAGAGGGTGCTGGATTTCCTGTGCCGGGTAGCAACCCTCGGAAGGAAGCTCTAATCCGTCATTTTTGGCGTCATTGGGACTGCGTTACAAATCATCGGCGTGATACCAAGGTGCGAGGCAGACGGATGAAGGAATATCTCCGCGGTCATAAGGTCGATAGGTCGGTTGAGGAACAGATGGCTCCATGGTGGAATCCTTGAGGATAAGTAGCGCAATAATTTGTGGTATCAGGTCGGGGGTACGTGTTCCTTCCTTTCCGAAAAGCCTACTTAATTGCGTAATTAACCAAGAAGTTGCATTTAATATCATTAAATTGCGAAATATGAAAACGTATTGCATGTGGCCGTTGACTTATTTCAAGAAATAGGTGTACAATTATTCCAATAAATAGCAATTTGGAGTAACAATGGAACATCTACGGGAAATCAGTAAAATTGCAGAGTGGGGCTTGAAAGGCGATAAGCAAAGGCTCGCTGCATATCTTGATCAACTGATTGAGAAGGTTGAAAGTTTGGGGGATGAACGCTCCGCGAATCGGTTGCGGCGGATCTCGGAATTCCCTAAATCAGAAATGGCAAGTAGTGCTTTTGGAAGTACTCCGAGGATTCCAGTTGACTCGGAGTCTCGTCTCTCTCTTGCGGATGAAGAATTTTTTGAGGCAAATTCGGTTCAGATTGTACTCGATAAGAGAATCCAGGAAAGTGTGGATGAGTTTGTCAGTTATGTTGAGAATGCAGATGCTTTAGAAAAACATGGGGTCGGGGTCTCTCCATCTCTTATAACATACGGAATTCCAGGCACGGGTAAAACCCAGTTGGCTCGTCATATTGCCTGTCGCCTCAAACGGCCGTTAGTAACCGCTCGCGCTGATACCCTGATCTCCTCTTTTCTCGGGAGTACATCGAAAAATATAAGAACCCTTTTTGACCATGTCGCGCATAGGCACTGTATTCTTTTTCTTGATGAGATAGATGCATTTGCAAAACTCAGGGATGACCAACAGGAACTTGGTGAACTCAAACGCGTTGTTGTAAGTCTTTTGCAGAACATAGATGCAATGGATTCGCATACAATTTTTCTCGCGGCAACCAATCATGAACATATGCTTGACCCGGCAATCTGGCGGCGTTTTACATTTAAAATTAACATTACCCTCCCAAGTTGCGGTGACAGGAAGCAAATATTTAATCTGTTCCTGAATCAGTATGCATCTGGTGAAAATATAGAATTGTTTGCGGATCTTGCAGAGGAGATGACCGGGGCCGATATACGTATGATCTCTGAAAATGCTATTCGGGATGCAGTTGTCCGAGGCCGGAAATCCATTGATATTAACCGCTTAGTGTGGCGAATCGTTGAAACAAGGCTTAAGCGGAGCATTTCACCGGAGGACGGTAAACCGGAAGACATTATTGATGTCAAAAACTTAAGTCCATCCATCTTTAAAGGTAGCACATTGGCCGAACTGTTTCAAACGTCTGAGTCGACAATATCGCGCAAGATAAAGCAAGCTAATGCAGCGCAGCCGTAACCTAATAAGCTTTGAACCATAAGCCTAACCACAATGATTTGCCTAAGCTTTGTGTGAAAGCCATCACTGCATTAGTCAACAACGCTGCGCGTTGCATAAAATAAAGTTTAAATTAATCCTGTTAATCCTGCCATGCCGTGGCGAAGCCTCTGGTTATCTTGTCAAAAATCTGCGAAGCAATTAGTGAAACAACTTGTTTCACAAATGTCCTTGTTTCTGTATAATTTTTTGATTTGATAATTTTGGGTAAAAAGCTCAATTAGTTGACGTTTTTTGCGCTTGCACTCTTTAGCAGTTAAGGTATCATATTGAACAGATTTGGGTAGTTGTCATTTATCCTTTGGTTGATAGATAATCTGAAAGTGTATAAAAAATGAATTTAAGTCAAAATATGGGGTTTTCTATACCGAAATCAAATTTCAGATCTGGTGCCGGGAGTGCACTTGGAATCGGCGGGAATTATTTTAGGTTTAATAAGTCTTCATCGCGTCCATTATCGGACTCACGAGCTTTGCGCTCTGACTGGAAGGCGGTTGGAAAAGATATTTCAACCGGAATGGATTGTTCTAGGTAGTTCTGCTCATGGAAGAGCGGCAGCTTACTGAAACTCAGGTTGATTTAATGGCTGATAAGAAACAAACAGATTTAGTCTCGTCCGAAGAAGACGTTCAAGTTTCAGAATCTGAACTGGAAGTTGCTGCGGGAAATCCCTGTTGTGATATTCTTGAAAAGCTTGAAATAGAAGCACCTGAAATTTTATCCGAGTTGTCGGTGGATAAGCGCAAAAAACTGATAGGTATTGTTGCTGCGCGTTATGAAATGCAGAGTCATAGCGGACCGCTTCCGCGGCCTGAAGATATAGCACTTTACAACAAACATATTCCTGATGGTGCTAATAGAATAATGATTATGGCTGAAGAACAAGCCAAGCACCGGCAAGGCATGGAACGCAAGATGGTTGAGGGGGCCATTAATCAGAGCGGAATAGGTCAAAAGTTTGCGCTTGTTATTGGTATAACAGGAATAGTGGCTGGTACGATTGCTACTCTCATGGGGCATGATGTGGTTGGAGGTGGTATTGCTGGTGCAACAGTAATAAGCTTAGTGTATGCATTCATCACAGGGCAGCGCGCTCAAAAAGATGAATCTGGCGATGAACCTTCTTCAGTTCAATAAAGGTAAATCTTTAATCCTTTTTGACCATATTGTGTACAGACCTTGCATCCTGCTCTCGGCTACAACGGATTCACATCTAATTTTTCAGGATCACTCTGCGTGATATGTGGAGGATTTCATTGATCACCAGTACGAGGAAGCCTGAATTAAGTCTGACAAATCAGAGAGCTTCATTAATTGTTACTATCCGAGACCCTGATGGCCAATTGCCGGTGTACGACGAAGTCATTCAGATGATGAATCGTTCAGGTTGGATCACGCAGGATCTGTCAGTAAAAGCACAATCTCGCATTCGAACAAAAATTTAGAGTGTACTCAGGCGGATAGTTTAATAGTGCAACGCGCCGTTGCACTATTTTCGTGCGTAGCATGATTTCATACGAAGAATTGTATGAGTAGGTTGTTTTTAAAGAAAGAAGGTAAGTCATGGCATTACTAGCTGAAGAAGTTGTTGAGGAGTGGTTGAATCGACAGGGGTATTTTACTATCCGTGGTATTCGGCTGGGGGTGCATGAGATAGATCTTCTTGCATTTAAGCCAGGCTTAAAAGGGAAGCATATCTGCCGTCATATAGAGGTCTCAGTTTCGACCAATCCGATTGCGTAGTAATGCGCTCGCCGCGCATTACTCAATTCCGTTGCACGGAATCTGTTTTTGGAAGGGCCAATTTATTAGCAGGCTACGCCTGATGTAGTAAAGAGCAAGTGGGTGAGTGGATTGAGAAGAAGTTCAACCATCCGAGGAAGGTTAAACTACGGAAAGAACTCTGCCCCTGCAAATGGACACAGGAGCTGGTTGTTAACATTGTGAAACATGAGGAAGAGGTCGGTTTGTTTGAAGAAGCCGGTGTGAATATTATCCGTTTTCCGGATATAATCAAAGAGATGCAGAATTCGAAATCAGTTATTAAAGCCGCTGCCGGTAATGATCTCTTGAATCTGATGCTTATAGGAAAAGATTAGAATTAGATAGTAAAAAAGACCGCCACTTGTTACGAAGGCGGTTTTTTGTTTATTCGGGAGGCTTTGAGCCAACTTAGTGTGTCAGCACTGGGTTGGCTCTTTTTTGTATCTATTAATATACACTTTGTTGTTTACAAAATCAACCGTAAATGTTAAAAATGTAAACATAAAAAGGAGTATGATTATGAACGGCGGGGATAATGTGTTCGGAGAGCGTCTCAAACAGGCGCGGACGATGAAGGGTTGGTCACTGCGAGAACTGGCTGTGGCAACTGATGGCAAGGTCTCTCATAATGCCCTGGCGCGTTATGAGCGGGGGGAGATGTCTCCTGGTAGTGGAATTCTGGTAGCAGTTGCCATGGCAGTCCAGCAACCGGCCGATTTTTTCTTTAGATCTTTTACCGTGAACCTTGGCGAAATAAGCTATCGTAAGAGAGTTGCCTTAGCTGGTAAAAAGGTGAAGGCTGCGGTTGAGCAGGCTACAGATTTTTTTGAGCGATACTGTGAGGCAGAGGAGTTGACAGGGGATATCATAGCGTTTAAACCGCCTTTTTTAGCGGCGGATACAATCTCTAAACCCGAGGATGCGGATATGTTTGCCGATAAGCTTCGTATGAAGTGGGAGTTGGGAAATGATCCCATACCAAGCGTCGTTGGTTTGTTGGAACGAAAAGGCTTTAAGGTATGTGAGTTGGAACTGGATCTGAAAATGGACGGGTTTTCCGCAGAAGCGGATGGGCGACCCTTGGTTGTTCTGGGGCAGATTGATAATAAGCCGCGAAAACGCATGACCTGTGTTCATGAAGCCGCGCATATTATTCTGCCTATGCCTGATGATGATAAACTGGAGGAGAAAATAGCATATCGTTTCGCCGGGGCCTTTTTGCTGCCACAAGAGGTGTTTGTCTACGAGTTTGGAAAATTCCGCAACCGCATCGGATTGAGCGAATTGATGGAGCTCAAAGATGTTTTCGGGGTTTCGATGATGGGTATTATGGTTCGTGCAAAACAATTGCAGATGATCTCCAATGAAACCTATGTGAAGTTCTGCAAGTATGCAAACAAACACGGGTGGCGCAAAAAGGGCGAACCGGATGATGGGCGTTGCATGTGCGATGAAACGCCTGCTCGTTTTAAACAGTTAGTCAGGCGGGCTGTCGCAGAAGAACGTATTACACTATCCAAAGGTGCTGCCTTGTTAAAGCAGGATCTGAATTCATTCCGTAAGGAACTTCAAGGAATGGTGGTATAGCCTAAATGAAGGTCGCGGTCAAAGATGCAAATATCCTGATTGATCTCATCGAGAGCGACCTTCTTGGATTATGGTTTAAGCTGGGCATAGAAACTTATGTTTCGGACTTGGTTCAGCTAGAAATCGTTGAGTTTGAGCAGAAAAGAGTCTTTTATTCTTTTGTCGATGCAGGTTTAATCATAGTTGAGTCCTTAACATCAGATGAATTGAGCTTGGCAGTTGAAAAACGCGAGAAACATAAGATCAGCATTGAGGATGCGTCAGCGTTGATTCTTGCCCAAAATAAAAATGCGGTATTGCTCTCGGGTGATGCGGCATTACGCAGGACTGCCATTGGAGAGGGAGTTAGAGTCTGCGGTGTGATTTGGGTTTTTGATCGTCTGGTCAACGATCAGCTACTTATGCCTGCTGATGCGATTTGCAAGCTTAAAGCAATGCTGAGTCGTGGCTCATTTCTTCCTAAATCTATTTGTGATAGCAGAATCGTCGAATGGGGTAAGCTGATTGAATGATATTGGCAATTAAAAGGAAAATATTATGAAAGATGTTCCGAAAGATATTCTGAATGAATTTGTTGAGACATGCCATAGGGCGGCTCATCATGGGTTGATGCGCTGCAGCAGCGGTAATATGTCGATGCGGCTGGATGATACGCGCATGCTTGCTACTGCAACGAGAAGCTGGATGGAGAATGTGACAGCGGAGCAGGTCTCGGTTTGTCGCATCGCGGATGGTGCTCTGCTCGAAGGAGCGAAGCCGACAGTCGAGATTGGGTTTCATGCGGGAATTCTCCGAACAAGAGCTGATGTGAATGTGGTATTGCATTTTCAGACACCCTGCGCCACAGCGCTGGCCTGCCGGAAATCAGAGGAGATTAACTATTTTGTGATTCCTGAAATTCCTTTCTATATCGGTTCGATAGCGCATGTACCATATATCTCCCCCGGTTCGAATGAGTTGGCTGATGCGGTGACGGAGGCGATGCAGGAGCACGATCTGGTGGTTATGCGCAATCACGGGATGGTGACTGTGGCGGCGGACTATGCTCATGTGATTCAGAATGCGGAGTTCTTTGAGTTTGCCTGTGAGCTGATTACAATCAATAAAGGTGAGATGCAGGTCCTGACGGTTGAAAATGTGGAAGGGTTGAAGGGTTGAAAGGGGGAGAAGTTCTAAAGTGCTAAAGTGCGAGAGTTCTAAAGTTCTAAAGCAGCAGAGCCGCAACCAACATGTCACGCCGGAGTCTTGACGAAGGAGGAACTGATTCTACGTGATAAGCAAATGTTTTACGCACGTTTTTTATCTCTCACAGAGGCACAGAGGCACAGAGTTCACAGAGTATATTTTTAATCGTTTTCTCTCAGTGTTCTCTGCGACTCTGTGAGAGATAATTCATGGAGCAATAAAACTCTGCGATCTCTGCGCCTCTGCGAGGGTTAAAAATTTGCATGAATTTAATAAGTTGAAAGATTTTTCAACCTGCTCAGGACGGGTGGAGTGCGGGTTATTTTTTTAGGTAAAAAACTGAAGGTAAAAAATGGGTGCGGTCTGCTGTTTTTTAGGCCTTTGAAAATTCCGCAAGGCGGGATTGGTGACACTGAACATTATACATGCATTTCGCTAATGCTATTCCGCGCAGCGGAATTGTATAATTCGCAGCGGCGAATTATTTTGAATGCTTTTAAAATAATGCGGGATGGGGTATTATTGGTGGCATGAAATTACCTAAACAATTGGCAAAAGATAATATTGAGGCCGAGGTTCAGGCCGCATTGGAAAAAGAAAAATTTGAATTATATAGTGATTCCGGTATATATATTCCTGCCCTGAAATTGAATCCTGAGTTGCGTAAGAATATTTTTTATGCAAAGAGTCTTGGCGAATTGATTATTGGCTATGAGGCGATAGAGAAGGGTTTGGCGAGTGAACGCAAGGGACTGTTGAATGTTGATAATCAGAGCGACCGCATATCACGACTGCTGATTGTCAGCAATGATGGATCTCCCCGTTTTTACCGTGAATTAAAGTTTCTTCAGCATAAAGAGGGTGGGCGGGTTCTGATTTGCCGTCTGGATGTGGATTCTTTATTGATGGGAGAGATCCTCGGATTGAAAGAACGCTCGATAAAAGCAATTCTGGTGACACGTAAGAACTCCGTGGTTAATGTGCTTAAGAGTTTAATGATTGAAGAGGAAAAGAAGTTCTAAAGTTCTGAAGTGTGAGAGTGCTGAAGTTCCGGGGTGTGCTAGTTGCAATAATAATTTACTTGATGTGGCAATTTCAAGTGATTAACGACCCCGCGTAGCGGGGATGAAATTGCCACATCTATTCGCGGAGATTGGCTCTCACTTCGTTCGTTGCCGTCGCTTCGCGCCAGCCTCTACCTTCGGTGGTCGCGGTTAAAAAATTGGTTGCGGCTGAAAGCAGCTTTAGTTAACTTATAATGAGATTTTATGAGCAAAAAAAGCACGGACCGTTGGCCCGTGCTTTTCATATATGTGATCTATGAGATGGTTACTCTTCGCCAAGTTTTTCGGCAATGGCATCATCCAGATCCCAGTTACAGAATACATCCTGCACATCTTCATGATCTTCAAGCATGTTGATGAATTTATTGCAGGACTGGGCCACGCCCAGGTCCGCGACAGGAACCGTCTGTATCGCAACCAGTCCGACCTGTGAGTTTTCCATGTCGTATTTGAGGCCTGCCTCTTCAAGAGCCGCGCAGATTTCATGGAACATGGTGGGCTCGGTGTCAATTGTGAAACCGCCCTCATCTGTTTCCATATCCTCAGCTCCCGCACCCAGAGCAATCTCCATTACATGATCTTCGGTTAAACCGTCGGCCATAGGAATCATAATGGTGCCTTTGCGTACAAAGCCACGGGCAACAGAGCCTAGACTTGCAAACTCGGAGTTGTTCTTTTTGAAGATATTACGGATTTCAGCAGCTGCGCGGTTCTTGTTATCTGTAAGAACTTTAACAACCAAGCCTACTCCACCGCTGGCGTAACCCTCATATGTGATATCTTCCAGAATATCCGCAGCCAGCTCGCCGGTACCTTTTTTAATGGCACGGTCAATATTGTCGTTCGGCATATTGGAACCCTTGGCTTTTAAGATCAGGGTTCTGAGTGAAGGGTTGGCTCCGGGGTCTGCACCGCCCTGTTTGACGACAACTGTGATTTCCTTAGCGATTCTAGAGAAAATCTTACCGCGCTTGGCATCAGCCGCGCCCTTCTTATGTTTAATCGTTTGCCATTTACTATGTCCGCTCATATTCCACCTTTCTGTTGCAAATGCCGCAACAACCTATTTTATTTATATGGTATGTTCAGAGTGTTTTATTAACACCCACTGCGCCTTCTCCTGAAGGCATCTCCTGCCCTAACAGGTCGGCAGGCACCTCTCCGTTAAATTCCTGAATCCATCCGTTTTCGAAACCCAGATCAGCCGCAGCCTCCGTAAGCTTCTCATATTCATCCTGTTGAATTCTTTTGTTCCAACCTTTTTGATCTAAAGCCTTGTGCACCGGTGTGTATTGAGACATAACACTGATGTGCATCTCATTTCCTGCATTGGCTGCAATCCACTCCAGATTGGAGATGGCTTCGTCAATGCGTCCCGGTAGAGCCAGTATACGACAGATCACTCCCTGTCGGGCCGTGCCGTCACTCTGCATACTTAGAGGACCCAGTTTATTCCAGAACCATTTGATTGCGGCTCTTGCCTTTTCCACGTACTGCTCTGCATCGCTACCCTCCAGGGCAGATGCTGCTGAAGCATACCGAAGATCAACAAGTGCTATGTCAATCAGGTTGTTATACCGCTCTAAAGTCTTTTCCGATTCAAAACCCGACGTATTATACACGAATGGCAGGATTTTTCCAGTGCGAATTAGCGGAGAAATTGTCTCTTCTATCTGTGGCAGCCATGGTGTGGGAGAAACCAGGTTCCAGTTATGGCACCCTTTATCATGTATTTGTTCGAAAATTGTGCGCATTTCCGTAATGGAAAATTCCTCGCCTTTTCCTGCCTGACTCCAGGGATGGTTCTGGCAGTAGATACAACGCAGGGTGCAGTGAGAGAAGAAAATCGCACCCGAACCGCGTTCGCCGGTGATGGGGGGTTCTTCTCCGAAATGCGGCCCATACCGGAAAATACGCGGGGTTGCGCCTGCCTTACAGTATCCGATCTGGCCTACATCGCGGTCCACCCCGCATTCACGCGGGCAGAGAGTGCAATTTTTTAATGATGAATGATGAATGATGAATGATGAATTATTCATATTGCTATGTATTTTTCCTGTGAATCACTTGATTATGTCGATTGCCGCGATCCGCTCGAATCTGTGAACCCAACGCTTTTCATAACTCATAACTTATCACTCATAATTCCCTTTACATTCCAGCCGGTGGCATTGAATCTTTGCTGAAAGGCGATAGTTTGCGCAGTTTTTGGATGACCGGCGGGAATTTCTTCAGAACGTAGTCAATCTCTTCCTCTGTGGTATAGCGGCTGAGGCTGAATCTGATAGAACCATGTACTGCGGTGAATGGGACCCCCATGGCGCGGATAACATGTGAGGGCTCAAGCGAACCGGCAGCGCAGGCAGAGCCGGTTGAGGCGCAGATTCCCAGATCGCTGACGTGATAGAGGATGGCCTCTCCCTCGATGAATTCGAAGCTGATATTTGATGTGTTAGGCAGGCGGTTGATTGTGTCACCGTTAACTCTGGCATCAGGACATGAGCTCAACAGCCCTTTTTCCAGTTTGTTACGCAGATACGCGAGCTGCCTGCTCTCAGCTTTCATATTTTCAGTTGCCAGTTCAACGGCTTTTGCCAGACCGACAATGTAAGGCACATTTTCGGTGCCACCGCGTCGGCCGTTCTCCTGGTGTCCGCCCAGCATGAATGTGCGCAGACGGGTGCCGCGACGTACATATAAAAATCCGATTCCCTTGGGGGCATGGATCTTGTGTCCGGAGATAGAGAGCATATCGACAGGGGTTTTTTGTACATCAATCGGAATCTTACCGGCAACCTGCACAGCATCGGTATGGATAATAGCTCCGGCCTCTTTAGCCAGAGCCGCCAGTTCGTCCATAGGAAAGATTACGCCGGTCTCATTGTTTGCCCACATAATACTGACCAGTTTGTTGCCCTCTCCCTTAAGTGCGGCACGGTAACCATCCATATCAAGCTGTCCCAGACTGTCGACACTGAGTTCGATTAATTGGTTGCCTTTGTTTTTGAGGTTACGGCAGGGACCCAGCACCGCTGGGTGTTCCACCCGGGATGTAATGATCTTTGCATTATTTCCCATGACAGCTGCACAGCCTGTGATGGCCATGTTGTCGCTCTCGGTTCCGCAACTGGTGAAGATGATCTCCGAGGGGGCGGCGTTGATGAAAGCTGCAATTTCTGCACGGGCTTTCTGGATATCTTTTCCGATTCGCCCTCCAAAGAAGTGCATACTGGAGGGATTTCCGTAACGCTCATTAAAGAACGGTTCCATTGCCTCACGTACCTCAGGAGCAATGCAGGTGGTGGCGTTGTTATCTAAATATATTGTTTTCATAATAAATAGGTTAAAGGGTTAAAGGGTTAAAGTCGTTGAAGTTGTTGAAGGTTAAAGAAGTTCTAAAGTTCTAAAGTTTTTCAATATGTGAGTGCGGGAGCTGCAATTTAGAACTCTCGCATTTCAGAACTTTAGAACTGATTCTCTTATTTTTCCTCTTCGGTAACGCTGATTTCAGGATTAACAAACTCGCGCAGTTTTGCTTCAATGAAATCCTGTTTGGTGAATCCAGAGGACTGGCAACCTGCGCACATTCCCCTGAATGCGATAATGACCTGATTTCCAACCACATCAATTAGCTCAATGTCACCACCATCCTTTTGCAGGCGGGGGCGGATCTCACGTTCGACGACCTCTTCGATCAGTTTGATCTTTTGCAGGTTGGTCAGCTTTTTGTTCGGGCTGCTCTGCGGGGGCGGTGTTGTGGTCGCTTTGTCGGATTCAATCTGATCGATAATTTTCTGGATATCGCTTTGGCACATTCCACAGCCGCCACCGGCTTTGCAGTAGTTGGTCACCTCTTCGATATTGGTTATGGAGTTCTCTGTGATAATACGCCGGATCTCATTTTCAGAGATACCAAAACAGGTACATACGATGTGATCATCGAGTTGTTTCATTATGGTTTCGCCGGTTTTATAGTTATGGATCGCCATCTCCAGGGCTTCGCGACCCATCACTGAGCAGTGCATTTTCTGGTCAGGAAGTCCACCCAGAAATGCGGCGATATCTTTATTTGTAATTTTTTCAGCCTCTTCGATGGTTTTGCCTGCGAGCATCTCGGTCAGGGCTGATGATGAGGCAATGGCGCTGGCGCAGCCAAAGGTCTGGAATTTGACATCGGTGATACACTTGTTTTCATCAAGTTTGAACATCAGGGTTAAAGCATCGCCGCAGGCAAGTGAGCCAACTGTGCCGCTTCCGTCAGGGTTTTCAATTTTACCTACATTTCGCGGATTACGAAAGTGGTCCATTACTGTATCACTATAGTCCCACATATTATTTTCCTCCAGGCAAGGTTAGTTTTTTATTTATTAGAGGAACATAATATCATTGTTTTTGGAAAAGTGGCAAGAATCAAGTGGCACGTGGTGAGAGTTCCGCCAAAAGGGGGCAGGAGTCAGGATTCAGGTGTCAGCAGTCAGGTGCCTGGTAGTGAGTCACTTGGTCGTGCGTCGCTTGTCCGGCGAAGCCCGAAGGGCGTAGACGGATGCGTCGCAAACTTTGAAAAAATAATGAACTATGAAAACTAAAAAACTGAAGTAACTGGATGTATTTTGTCTGGCAGGCACGAGTGATCGGCGCAACTTTCACCTGCTGGCATTTTCCTCGCTAAATCTTTGTTGTTTTTCAGCTGGGTGCATTGATTACAGCGTTATGGTTGTGATATAATAAAACGGAAATTGAGAGGAAGTAATAAGAATTTAAAGTATAAAATCAGGTAGGTTAGCTTAATGAAATGTGAACTATGTAATTTAAATGAAGTAGAACAGGCAATAAGAAAAATCGCTGATGGAATTGAACAGGACCTTTTTGTATGCAATAAATGTGCAATGCAGGAGAGTTCAGGGTGTTCTATGGGAAAGGTTGCTTCTGCTTTAAACAGTGGAGAACAGGATGACATTGTCCCCGATGTAAATGTCTTTATGGATGCCACCATTAACATCTCTGCTGATCTAGGCGTTGCCGGCAAACGGTGTTCCTCCTGTGGGTTTACGGTTACAAAAAATGCCTCCTATAAAAATTTGGGTTGTCCTGATTGCTATAAAACTTTTGAAAAAGAGATACTTGAACGACAGCTGGCTGATGGATATTGCGGGAAAAGACCGCCCGAATCCGATTCCAGAGTTGAGGTTGTGGCTTTGAAGAGTCAGATTGAGGATGCTGTGCGTGAGAGTCGTTTTGATGATGTCTTCCGCCTTAAGCTGCAACTTGAAGATGCTGAGAGCCGTGGACGCGGACTCGGTAGCCCCGAAGGAGATTAGTGAGAAGATCAGGTTTGTCAAAAAGACCCGGTATTGTTCTCTGGAGCAGGGTACGTTTATTCAGAAATCTTAAAGGTCAGTGCTTTATAAGCCCTGACAGTAGCAGGAACTCTGTGCCTGAACAGGATAAGTTACGTTTTCGCAAACAGCGTCAGGCTGTTTATGAAAAAGTGGCCTGCGCTGTTAGCGGACTTTTTGATGAAAAGCGAATGAAGCTTGTATCTCTTTCCTCTTTGTCTGATCCCGAAATCATTGAATTTTACGAAAAAGGTGTTTTTTCTGAGTATCATAAGCAGATGCGTCAGAGTAAGTACCGAGGAGTTATTACCGGCGCGGCGGGTGTTGTTCTTGCCATGGTTAATGAACATCATCACATTGTTCTGCAGGACCTTCGTCCGGGGTTTCAGCTGGTGAGAGCCTGGGAAGAGGTTGATAAGCTGGATGACCTGTTTGGAACGCAGCTGAAATATGCCTGGAACAGGAAGTTCGGCTATTTGATGGCTGACTCCGAGTGTTGCGGCGCAGGGTTGGAGGTCTCAATCAATGTTCATTTGCCCGGTTTGATAATTATGGGTGAGATGCAGGAGGTTGTTTCCGCCTTTGGCGCTGTGGGGCTAAAACTGGATGCTGATATATCTGAAGATGTTTTCATCGAAGGGTTTGGCCAGCAGATGCGTGTATCCAACAACATGGCCGTTCCTGATAATGAAGAGGTTGTTCTTAGGAAAATTGAGCGGGCGGTCAGTGGACTGGTCATGCAGGAGACACAGGCCAGATTACGTGCATTGGGCGATGCTAAAATCAAAAGAATATTGTATAATAAAATTTCCTGTAGTTTAGCAGTCTTGAAAAATTCCGTAATTATGGAACGTGCACAGTCGTACGAGGAGCTTTCGTGGGTAAGAACCGGTGTTGCCATGGGGCTTGTTAAAGGGTTTACACTTGCTCAGCTGGACAAGCTTCACCGGGATATCTGGTCTTCGAACTTTTTATTATATTTCAGAGGATCGTTTGACGAGGCAGTAGGGCATGTGGGCGTAACCCGTGCGGCGCTCTTGCGTGAGAGACTTAAGGGCATTAAGGTAACGTTTATGTGAGCGCCTGGGCTGCCACATGAAATGGTTGCCCGATGCGGGATATAGAGAGAGGAAGATTTATGTTAGACAGTTTCGGAAAATATACAGATCAGGCGATAGTTGCGATAGATATTGCTATGCGCGAGGCCAAGGGATTGAATCATCCCTATGTTGGTACAGAGCATCTGTTAATTGGCATTGTAGCGGTTGACGGCAGTGTTGTTGCTGACATTGTAGGTAAATTCGGGGTTAATATTACCGATATACGTAATGCAGTCGAGCGATTTGTAGGTTCTTACGGCAGTGTGACGAGCCGGGGCGACCTTCCCTACACCCCGCGGACCAAGAAGGTGCTGCAGTTGGCTATATCGCTGGCAAAGTCAACCGGGTTTGAGGCTGCGGGAACCATCCATATTTTTTTAGCGTTACTCAGAGAGGGTGAAGGGGTGGCAGGCCATGTTCTGAAGCATCTGGGTATCAATCAGGAGAGTATTATGCCTCTGATGAATGATATCCTTGCCGGTCTTAATCGGGTTAACCAGTCGCGTCGGGATGAAGATGCCGATGACGATGAGATGGATGATGAATTTGATGAAATTGATGACGAGGCTGATGAGGATATGGGTCCTTACAACATGCCCACACCCGAGGAGATTTTTGGGGCCGGTATGGCCTCGCCAGCGCAATTTATAGGCGGTGGAGGCGGCTCCCGACCGGGTAAATCAGGGCTTGATCTTTTTGGACGGGATTTGACAGCTTTAGCTAAAAAAGGCGTGCTTGATCCTGTGGTGGGGCGTAAAGATGAGCTTGAACGCGTGATTCAGATTTTATGCCGTCGTTCAAAGAACAATGCCGCTCTGCTGGGTGATGCCGGTGTAGGAAAAACCGCTGTGGTTGAGGGGCTGGCCCAGGCTATTGCCGATGGTAATGTGCCGGAGCTGATGCGGGACAAGCGCGTTGTTGCTCTGGATATGGCCCTGATGGTTGCCGGAACAAAGTATCGCGGTCAGTTTGAAGAGCGCCTGAAGAACGTGGTTGAAGAGGTGCGCAGCAGCGGCAAGGTGATTTTGTTCCTGGATGAGCTGCATACCATTGTCGGTGCCGGAGGGGCTGAGGGCAGTATGGATGCTGCTAATATCATTAAGCCTGCATTGGCACGTGGAGAGTTGCAGTGTATAGGCGCTACCACCTTGAATGAATATCGCAAACGCATTGAAAAAGATGCTGCTCTTGAACGCAGATTTCAGACTGTGCGGGTTGATGAACCCTCTGTGGAGGAGACCATTGAGATACTGCAGGGCATAGCCCCTCGTTATGAGGCCCATCACAACGTGATTTATGAGAAGGATGCGCTTGAGGCGGCTGCCCGCTTAACCAAGCGTTACCAGCCGGGACGACAGCTGCCGGATAAGGCGATTGATGCTCTGGATGAGTCTGGTTCACGTGTCAGGATGCATGTGGCTATCTATCCTAAGGATATTCGTGATTTTGAGAAGAAGATCCGTGAACTGAGTGCCAGCAAAGAGAGCGCAATTAAGAATCAGCGCTTTGAAGAGGCCGCTGATCTGCGTGATCAGGAGCGCATTGCAACCAAGAAGCGCGATGAGGTTGTGGCTAGCTGGAAAGCTGAGTGCTCTGATAAAACATTGAATGTGACGCTGGATGATATTACGGATACCGTGGCAAATATTACAGGGGTTCCGATTAAGCGTATGAGCGAGACGGAAAAGGCCCGTATGCTTACAATCGAGGATGAACTTGAGAAGCATGTGGCCGGGCAGAGGCCGGCCCTCGAGTCAGTGGCTCGTGCCTTGCGTCGGGCGCGCGCAGATTTAAAAGACCCTAAGCGTCCGATTGGATCGTTCCTGTTCCTGGGCCCGACTGGAGTTGGTAAAACCTTGCTGGCCAAGGCCTTGGCTGCACAGATGTTTGGAGATGAAAAGGCTTTGATTCAGCTGGATATGTCGGAGTATATGGAGAAATTCACGGTTTCCCGGCTGATTGGATCGCCTCCGGGCTATGTGGGCTACGAGGAGGGCGGCCAGCTCACTGAGCGTGTCCGTAGGCGCCCATACAGCGTGGTGCTCTTTGATGAGGTCGAGAAGGCCCATCCTGATGTGATGCACATGCTGTTGCAGATTTTAGAGGAGGGGCATCTCTCCGATAGTCTGGGCGTGATGGTCGATTTTCGTAATACCGTTATTATCCTGACTTCAAACCTCGGGTTTGATTATGATCGTCAAGGACAGGGCCTTGGTTTCAGCAAAGGCTCTGAAAGTGTGGATTATGAGCGCCTGAAGGATCGTATGATGGTTTCGGCAAAACAGGTATTCAAGCCGGAGTTGTTAAATCGTTTTGATGATCTGATTGTCTTTAAGAAACTGACAATAGAAGATGTTGTAAAAATTCTGGATATTGAGCTGAGCAAGGTGCGTGAGCGTCTGGCTGCGAAGTCAATTACGCTGGAATTAAGTGAGAAATCTGTGGATTTTCTTGTTCTCAAGGGATACAATTCCTCACTGGGAGCAAGGCCGTTGCGTCGCACCGTAGAACGCTATATTGAGGATTGTATGGCGGAGGAATTGTTGAGGGGAGTCTTGACAGAGGGCGTGATCGTAGTTGGTGTGGCAGAGAATGGAGAGAGTTTGACCTTTAAAATGCAGGGGGAACTTCCTCTTGTTACAGTAATAAAGAAGGTTACACGCAAGAAAAAAACGCCTGCTAAACGTGCGGCACCGAAGGTTGCAAAGAGTAAAACGAGTACTAAAAAGAGGGCTTCGAGCTCTAAGAAAAGTGATGAAAAGAAATAAAAACAGAATTAACGTAAATTGGCGCTTGCAAAACAGTGCCATTGATTGGTATATTATCGGTCTTTTTGGAGGGAAAAATGGTCAAAATTAGACTACGTAGAACAGGTTGCAAGAATAATGCAGCTTACCGTGTGGTAGCCGCAGATGAGCGCGCACCTCGTGATGGAAAATTTTTAGAGATTCTTGGATGGTATGACCCAGGACGTGAAGGCGTGAACTATAAGCTCGAGCTTGATCGTATTGCAGAGTGGCAATCCAAGGGTGCGCAGATGTCGGAGACAGTCGCAAGTATGGTTCGCAAGGCCAAACGTGCGGTAGTTGCCGAAACCAGCGAAGCCTAGTCAGTCAGAGCTGTCTTCCTATGCTGGGCGATACTCTCAAAATTGATGTAATAACAGTTTTTCCAGGTATGCTTCGGGGATTTCTCGAAGAAAGCATGTTAAAACGAGCATCGGATATGGGAGCTGTCCAATTCAGGACGGTGGATCTGCGTGACTTTGCGCATGATGCACGCAGAAGTGCTGATGACAAGCCTTACGGCGGCGGCCCCGGGATGATTATGAAACCGGAGCTGTGGTTTGAAGCCATTGAGACAGTTCGCACTGAACAGGCGAGGGTCATTTTAATGACTCCGTCCGGGAAGCGCTTCCGTCAGGTGGAGGCCCGTCGGCTGAAAGGTGAACAGCACCTCATATTCCTTTGTGGACATTATGAGGGCATTGATGAACGCGTGCGTGAAGCACTGGTAACGGACGAATTTTCGATTGGCGACTATGTGCTGACGAATGGAGTTTTACCGGCAGCGGTTATCATTGATACTGTTGTCAGATTGTTGCCCGGAGTTCTGGGCGGTGGCGAAGAGGCTGTTCAGAATGAGTCTTTTTCTGATGGTTTGCTGGAGTATCCGCAGTTTACGCGGCCGGCAGTTTATCGGGGGATGAAGATTCCCGATGTGCTGCAAAGTGGAAATCATGCCGCTGTTGATCAGTGGCGGACACGGCAGGCTTTGGACAGAACGGCACGAAGACGACCGGATTTGTTGAAGTGACAGTTGGTTGAGATTTGATTTTTAGGTAATGAAGGAGTTGCGAAGATGATTGCAAAAGCGATTGATATGATTAATGCCGAGCAGGTTGCTAAGGCATGTGAAGGCAAAGAGGCGCCGGAATTCAAGATTGGTGACAGCGTCAAGGTATATGTGAAGATTAAAGAGGGTGATAAAGAGCGTGTTCAGGCCTTTATCGGAACAGTTATCGCTCGTGACGGCGGTGGCAATGATGCAACTTTTACAGTTCGCCGTATCACATTTGGTGTAGGTGTTGAGAAGGTTTTTCCTCTTTACTCACCGTATATCGATAAGATTGAGGTTGAGCGTTCCGCACGTGTCCGTCGTGCCAAGCTCTATTATCTTCGCAAGCTGACAGGTAAGAAAGCCCGTCTGCGTGAGGCACATCGCGCGCCAAAGAAGTCTAGCAAATAAGATAAGATGATCTTTTATTTCAAAAAAAGAGAGGGCGTTTGACGTACCTCTCTTTTTTGTGTTCGTCATGCATTACGGAATAAATCCGTAATGTTAACCTGCTGAATGATGCTGTAAAATTACTGTTTAATCTGGAGGGACGGTGGCCTCACCGTCCGCGGTCCCAGAGCCTGGGACCCTCCACATGTGACGCGAATTAATTTCCGGTGAAAACTGTAGGGCGGGAGCCATGCATGTCAGGCCGTAGCCTTGGCGACGCCTGATGTGACGCTACTGATATCACTTAAATTCCATTTGGTTGAGAGTCTTCCGCATTAGTGCTTGAGCAGGGGACAGCCTTTTTGTTAAAGTTTCGACTTATATGAAAGTATTTAGAATTATATTTTGTGTGGTTGCGGTTGTGGGAACCATTGCGGTTTATTTCATAGCGCCTTTGGCGCGCCCTTTAATGAAGGATTCATCTAAAGGTGAAGAGTCTTTCGCTCAGGTGATGAAAGGTCCGCGGTTTGATCCGGATAAGGATGTTTCTCCTGTTAAGATGCAGGTGAAAAAATCTCCTGTGGGAACAGCACCGAAGAGTGTTAAACTTTTAGTGTCAAATGATGATGATGATGATCCACCTGCGTTAATGGGAATTTTCCGGGCGAGTGGTCGGGAGAAACCAACCTGGGGTGTGATTCGAGACAGAACTAATTTTTATGGTGAAGATGGTAAACGCCTGGGGGAGCTGCCGCCCGGAGTTATTGTTATATATAATAAAATGCGGGTTTCATCCAAGGGCAGGATGGCATTCTGTACTCTGCAGTATAAGGGCAAGGAAATTGGCCCCTATCTGATGCAGCCTAAAGATCTCTGTTTTTTCACCGGTGATTATACCAGGCTTTCCGATAATCAGCGTTCCAATATGGATGCCTACTATAAAGCGAGAGGTGCCATGGAGGATCGCAAAGAGGATGTGATGCATGAGATGGCGATCAGGAATCCGCATTACACCCTTTATAAGGCCGCTTACGATGAGTATATGGCTCATATTGATGAGTCCAGGGCTTTTGTTATAAAGCGGGATAAAGCCGAAGGGCTGGTTCGTTCCCGTCTCGACGATAAGCTACGGCGGATGAAGAATGAAGAGACGGCATTGCAAAAGAAGTATAACGAAATCCATACAAAATATAAGCGTTGGAAGATGGAGAATGCAGACTCTCTGCCGGATGCTACCAAGGATGCCAAGGTTAAAGAGTATCGTGCTGAGATGCGGCGTCTTGCTAAATTGATTCCCGGCTTGGCGTATTAAAAAAGAAAGCTAAAGTATAAACGATAAAAGCTAAATGGTGGATTTGCTATGAGTGGTGAAAGTGTACATAAGGACTTGAAGCAGCGTTTGAGGGAGTATGCGTTGCGGATTATTCGGATGTATGCGGCGCTTCCGAAGAACGACAAGGTTGCTCAGGTTCTTGGCGGACAGGTTTTACGGAGTGGAACTTTAGTTGGCGCTCAATATGCTGAAGGAACCCGGGCTCGTTCGGATGCTGAGTTTATCAGTAAGTTGGAAAGTGCGCTTCAAGAACTTGAGGAGACAGATTACTGGTTATGTTTAATTGTCGAAAGTAATCTAATGCCAAAAGAGAAGCTTACCTCTCTAATTGAAGAAACCCATGAGCTGAATGCAATATTCACATCATCAATTATGACTGTAAAAAAACGCATAAATTCGAAGCGCAGATAATTTATCACTCATCATTTATCACTCATCATTTATCTTTTATCGTTTATCGTTTTCCTCCACCTCTCATCTCTGATACAATTTTCTCTCGTATGATTATAAGTGGTGTATAAACAAGGGGAGAAAAATAATGACACTATCACGCAGGAACTTTGTAAGGAGTTCTTTAATTGCAGGCGTTCCGCTGGTGTTGCCTGGTTCTATCTGGGGCGCAAAGGTTAATCCCAATGATAAAATGGCGATGGGCTTTGTGGGGGTGGGCAAACAGAGTCGTGGACTCTTGAATTACTTTTTACATCAGGACAGCGTTCAGGTTGTGGCTGTTTGTGATGTTGATACGACACGTCGTGAAGATGCCAAAAAGAAGGTTGATGATAAATATAAATCAGCTGACTGTAAGGTTTATAATGACTTTCGCAAGCTGATGGCCCGCAAGGATATTGATCTTGTCTGTATCGCTACGCCGGATCACTGGCATGCTTATATCACCATTGAAGCTTTGAAAAATGGTAAGGATGTTTACTGCGAAAAGCCGCTAACTCATAATGTGCATGAGGCAATCGAGGTGATGAAGGCGGTTGAGAAATATGGTCGTGTCCTTCAGACAGGTTCCATGCAGCGCTCTTACAAGGAATTTCGTGTTGCCTGCGAGCTGGTGCAGAATGGCGTGATCGGTAAGATCTCACATGTTGAGTGTCAGTTCGGCGATCCCGGTCGTCCGTATGATCTAAAGAAGGAAGATATGGAACCCGGCCTTGACTGGAATATGTGGTGTGGTCCCGGACCGCTGGTCGATTATAATCCAGTTCTGAGTCCACGCGGCATTCATAACAATTTCCCGCGCTGGCGTACCTACAAGGAGTTTGGTGGCGGCAGTGTAACCGATTGGGGTGCTCACCATCTCGATATTGCCCAGTGGGGCCTTGGCCGTGATGGCGACGGTCCGATTGAGGTTCGTCCCCCTGAAAAGGCCGATGGTAAACGTGGCGCTAAGCTGATCTATGATGACGGCATCTATGTTGAGCATAAAGATGGTTTCGGAGTGCACTTCTATGGTTCCGAAGGTGAAGTTCAGGTCAATCGCGGCCGGTTCACCCTGAAGAAGGATGGCAGGATGTTCGCCAAGTTTACAAAGCGCGAGGATGGCTCATCCTGCGGGGCTCAGGTTGTTAAGGCCGAGAAGGCCTTCCTCCAGGATGCTAAGATCAAGCTATATAAGAGCAGCAGCCACCCAGGCAACTTTCTCGAGTGTGTGGCATCCCGTAAAAAGCCGATCACCAGCGAAATCATCGGTGGTGGCTCCGCTATCTGCTGCAACCTGATGAACCAGAGCTATTACAACCATGCAAAGATCCTCTGGGATCCAAAGAAAAAGCAGCTGCGTGACGGCGGCGGTGACCCTAAGTGGCTCACCCGCGAATATCGCGGACCTTGGAACGTCTGATCAGACTACAGTCGACAGTTGTCAGTTGTAAGACGTAGCTTTTTAATCCTGTCCTGACCTGTACTGAGCGAATACGAAGTAGTCTGCCTGTCCTGAGCTTGCCGAATGGGTAGGAAAGGGCATGTAACGAAAAAACGCATAGTGTGCTATGGTGTTTTTTCTTGCTAGATGTTTCTTTGATCCACGAAAAACTCGGAAGAACCAAACTAAAGGAGAAATTGTAATGAATCAGCCTGTGAGAAATAATAAGAGTTCGTTGTTTCTTTTAATACCTGGACTTGGACTGTGGCTAAGCTCTTTTATTGCGGCTGTGGCAGCACCGCAACCGGTTCTCTATTATGATTTTGAGCAGCAGAGTGGCACCTCTGTGATCAACCTCGGGTCCATGGGGGGTAGCGGAAGCTTTGTTAAATCGCCTCTATGGGTTACAGGAACTCCCGGGATTGATGAGGGAGGACTTGAGTTTAACGGTGAAGCTTACGCAACGGCAACTTATGTTGATACCGGTATTGCTCCCTCTGATATGGGGGTGCATAATACAAATGGAACTTTCGCTGCCTTTACTATGGTTGCCTGGGTTAAGGGAGGAAAGCCGGAGAAAGAACCTGACTACAATGATGAATTTGTTTTCGGACAGATTCGTGGCGACAATGTGCTTCATCTCGGAATTCGCGATCAACGCCCGCACTTCGGCCTCTGGGGTGATGATGCTACGGCGTCCGGTTGCTTCATGAAAACAGGTCAATGGTATCACGTTGTCTGGCAATTGGATGAGAATAATGTGCAGCGAATGTTTGTTGATGGCGAACTGCAGATTTTTCAGCAGTCCACTGGCAAAGGCATTAAGTATGACAACAATATTGTGATTGGTGCTGCATCTTTGGCCAGCCGTACCGTTAAAGGGCCTGTTGATGATGTGGCCATATATTCCAACGTTCTCTCCATTTCACAGATACAGTTTCTTGCCGATGGGGGCAGTCCTACAAATCTGCCGGAGCGGCTGTCTGTGGATGATGTATTTTTTACCGCTCCAACAGGCCCGAACAACACCTGGAATCTCTATCGTGTTCTGGGGGCGGGATGCCGGAAATATCGACAGTACATATACAGCTGCTGATATGCTTGCATCAGGTGATGGCACTGTGATTACTCAGGATGAAGATATCCCTGTGATCAAAGCTTATGACCCTGAAGAGGTCAACAGTCTGAACTCGGGGTACCTTCCCAGAAATAACGCATTCTTTGCGGATCAGCCGGGAGTTCTGGATAGTCACTATGTTGCCTTCTACCGTGGACAGATCAGGATTCCTGAAGGCGAGGATGGAGATTACACATTCGGTGTACATTCAGGAGGCGGTTTCGCACTGCGTGTCTCTGGACAGGAGTGGACGACGGTGTACGGTAATGGTTGGATTGATCATGGTGACATGTCAACGATACTCTATGATTTTGACACAGATGACAGCAATACCCGTGGAGTGATATCACTTCCAGCCGGAGATTATACTGTTGAGTTTCTATCATGGAATGACGCTGATGGAAGACGTTTCCACGAACTCTATGCGGCTAAAGGTGACTTCTCCAGTGACTCCGACACAGATACGTGGCGTCTGATCGGTCATAAAAGCATAGGGACCATCTCCTACGCAGCTAAAGTAAGCGAAGATTGGACGCTCTGGCATTCAGAGAATGAGTCTGTTGGCAGTATAGCTCTGGCATGGGCTGCGGTTTCCAATTATGTTGCGGTTGCCTCAAATCAGTCCAGCTGGGCTGAGATCAACTTCTATGACCCGCAGAGCGGAGGATATCATGCTGATATAATTCCTGACAGTGTTGCCTTCCCATGGAATACATCCGGTGATGATAATACAAAGGCACTTTATGCTGTATCAAAACTCAGTATACCCGCAGATACCTCAATCGGTCTTGGTTTCAAGGGTGATGACGGCTCCAAGCTGACAGTTACTGATCAGACATGGGACTACATAATTGATGCCGCAGTGACGAGTGTAACCGCTATTGAGGGCGACAGCCTTGTTATGGACTCAGGAACTGCTAACAGTTTTTCTGTCGGTGCTATGTCTCTGACCAATGGTACTTATGATATCAGCATCCTCTGGTGGGAGGGTTCAGGCGGTTCCTATCTGGATGTTTTCCAGATGAACTGGGATGCGTATAATGGACATCTGACACCGGATTATCTATACCATACTCTTTCAACCTCCAGTGATCAGGACTCTATGACGGACTTTGATGGTCTGCAGCTGATAGGTAACGAGCACTTTTATTTTATAGTGCGTTAATATAGATTGGCAGATTTTTGTGAAATGAAAGCGCGGCATTTGCCGCGCTTTTTTTTTGATAGTTTTCTTAAGCAGAGACTGTTTCTATATAACCTATAGACTGAAGACATCGCAACTCTTATGAATTATGGCATTAGTTGCTTATAGCTCAAAAGCTGCAATAAACAGCCGTCGCCTCCGACTATGGCCGTCAAGAAAACAAGAAGTTGAAACAGCAACTTGAGCTGGTAGCTGGTAGTCTGTAGCTGGCAGCAAATACAGCAGAGCAAACTCCCAGCTACTGGCTACTGGATGGGTTGCGGGTAGAGCCCGCATAAGATGTAAAGAACGTGTTACTCGGTTAGATAATCAAAAAAATGAGCTGATTTGCACCAAAAGGCGGCCTTATAGCTTATCATTTAAGGATTGACTCTTTCCTCCTGCTTTAGCATAATTAATATTTTTACGTGAAAATCAACTTTTTTGGTCAGCCGTATGAGTTGATATTTATCTAATAGTGACAGAAATATGGAATAATAAACTAAAAATAATTGTGTGGATAAAGAAACGAAAATTATTCCATCTGAAATTGAAGTGAAAGAAGTTGTAAGTATGGCACAGAAAATATTGATTGTGGACGATGATGTTGATTTTGCCAAGTTGTTGGGTGCACGCCTGATGGCAAACGGTTACGATGTTGTGTCGGCGTATGATGCACTTCGCGCCCCGATTTTGGCCCAGCAGGAAAGACCACATCTGGTTATCCTTGATATCAGGCTTCCCGGTGGTAGCGGGTTTAGAGTGTATGAAATCCTCAAGTTGTCGATTCTGACATCACATATACCTATTCTGTTTGTGACAGGGTTTGATCGAGTGGACGAGCAAAAAGTACGGAGTTCACTTCAGGTGTTGTCCAACCCGTTCCTTGTCAAACCGTTCACTACAGAGGAACTCCTTGAAAAGGTGAAGATTTCCCTAGAGGACCGCTCCGGTTTAACTGAGGGGGCTAAAAGGTTGCCGCTGGTAAAAAAACTAATTAAATATTTGGAGTCTGATGCTGATTAGTTGCTATTCCGTCAATTTCTTGTTTTTTATAGCAGAATAATTATAATATATGGAGCTCGTAGAACATGATACAGTCTGATGAAATGAACAGTACCGCAGAGAATTGCACTTCGATGCCTCCTAACCGGGATTTGTTGGAGCATATGGGCCGGATTATCAGTGATGGTAATTTGTACGGTCTGGATCATCAGGTCACTGTAAAGTCAGTCGACCTTTGTTTCAACTTCCTCAGCACACTTCTTGAGGTGGTTGGCAGCATACGCTTCAAAATGACAGAAGACGGGCAGTATATCGATGGTTATGATGCCAATATGACCAATTTCCTTATTAACACGCTTACGGTCCGGCTTGCCGATATGGGGGGCGGAGGGTTTTCCTTTGTGAGAGGCATGACCCGAGAGGAATTTAGCAGTTTTGTCGTGATCATGTTCACTGGTGTCCGTCAATCAGATGAGGATGGACTGCAGCAGATGTTAAATGATTTTGGCATCAAGCATGTTGAGCCGCCGCAAACAGTCACCAGACGCATCATTACGGATAAGGAAAAAGTGGTCCTTAAGGATGAACCTGGTACCCCTTCCAGCCAAGGCGACACTATTGGGCAAAGTCCTGAGAGCAAACTGGATATCGCTCAGATTACCGCATTTCTGAGCGGGGAGGGGGGGGGGTGATGCCAGTGAAGTATCGAAGGCAATCGAATCCATGCTTCTGAGTGATCCCGATCGATTGGCCCTTCTGATGATGGAGGTTCTGTCGGTTGAGTGCAAGAAAGAGGGCGTTGAAGATGCAGAATCACTGGATGACATTCTTGTAGGATGTCTGACCCGGGCGCGCCAAGCTCTCTTGAAGGATTCCTCAACCAGGACCAAGACTCGGACTAAAGATCTCAAGAAGCAGCTGCTTCTACTGGAAGAGGCGCTGCTCAGAGCGATTCATGATGGGACTGATGTGGAGGAAGGTTCCGATCTGGCAACTGCGGTCTCTGCCGAGATTGAGGAGATCTCGGATGGGCTGGCACTTGATGAGATGGTCACTGATTACATGAAGAAGAGTGGAGCGCTTGCGAAAACCGAGGGAAAATTAATTAAGCATATCAATGCTGCTGCTTCTGATCCTGTTGCGCAGGGGGCATTGCGGGCTAAGCTGGCAGAGCAGGGCCTCTCACCGGAAGAGTTGCGGGAGTTGGAAAAAATGGCCCGCGCGACCGGCTCTGATGATGCGCAGGTGCAGAGTCAGACAGCAATTGACGCTGGCAGTAAGGTTATGGAGCTGTTGACGAACTTGAACGAAATGATACACGCGGAGAAACAGCCCGTGGAGGTCGTCAGAGATGCTATGGCTTACATCAATGACCAGACAGAATATCTTGCTTCTCAAACCGCAGAAAAGATTGGTGCATTGGGAGATCAGATCAACCATGAACAGGAGATCCTGAAGGATCTGCCTGCACCTGAAAGAACCAGATTTGAACTGTCGCGCAGAGCCCTCCTGGCGCTTCTTGCTGAAATTGTCCAGGAGTTATGTCAACCAGCGACGGTCATTAGTTGTAGTATTGAGATGACGATTGAGGGGCATTTGGGTGCAATCACCGAACCGCAGCGTGAAGTACTGAGTTGTGCTGCAGAGTGTGGAGAAAGGCTCAAGCAACTGCTGGATAAATTGATCGAGGTGGTTGGTGTGCCAAAGGGATTAATCCCGGATGTACAAGGGATTAATAATTCAGGAGAAAAATAGTATGAATAAACCAAAGCCTATGCAGATTCTGCTGGTGGATCATGACCCCTCCAACCTGTTGTCGCTGGAAGCGATGTTGGAAGATCTGGACCATCCTATGGTTCGGGTGAATTCAGGGGAAGAGGCATTGCGGATTCTACAGGAGCAGGACATTGCATTGATTTTGATGGATGTGCATATGTCCGGTATAGACGGTATTGAAACGGCTCAGCTGATCCGTAGCCGGGAGGCAACCCTCCATACTCCGATTATCTTCATCACCGGAGAGTCCGGTAGCGAGGAGATTATCCGGCGGGCGTACGCGCTCGGGGGAGTGGATTATCTGATCAAGCCGCTGGTTCCCGAGATTCTGCGGGACAAAGTTCATACGTTTATGGCGAAACAGTACGTCGCTCTTTCCCTGATCCAGAGCGAGCGGAGTTTACTCCGCATCCTTGAGCAGCACACCGACGGGGTACTTATCGTGAACGATCAGGACACGATCGTTTATTTCAATGACCAGGCTGGAAGCCTGTTGAAACAGTCAGAGGATCAGCTGAAAAAAGCTCTCTTTGGTCGCGCTCATCAGCGCGACACGATCTGCGAATTAGAACTTGTGAATGCCTCGGAAGAGCTGAAGATCGTGGAAATGCGATCGATGGAGATTGAGTGGAAAGGCGATCCCGCTTTGCTGATCACGCTGCGCGATATCACGCAGGAGAAGAAAATAAACAGTATGAAGACGGAGTTTGTGTCTGTCGCCTCGCATGAGTTGCGCACGCCCCTCAGCAACATCACGGAAGCCGTGAGCCAGGTGATCGACGGGCTCTACGGCGAGGTTAGCCAGGAGCAGCAAGCGATCCTTGGGATCGCCCATCGGAATTGTAAAAGGCTGGGGCGGCTCATCCGCGACCTGCTGGATATCTCGCGCATTGAGTCTGGCAAAGTCGTTTTCAACCGGATTTTTGTCGATGTCGGTACGCTGTTCCTGAAGGTATGCGACTCGTTCAAGGAGACCGCCAGCGAGCGGAAGATTGAGCTTATTCATGAGGTGGGCGGTGATGTTCCTCTGGCTTTTGCCGACGCTGACAGGCTGGAGCAAGTGCTGGTCAACCTGATCGGCAACGCCTTTAAGTTCACCCCTTCCGGCGGGCGAATCGCAGTGAAAGCGGGAATAGAAGGAGGATGCATCCGGTGCGTGGTGTCGGATACAGGTATCGGAATGTCGCCCGAACAGACGGAGAAAATCTTCGAGAAGTTTGAGAGCGGCAACTCAGCTGCGCATGGGGGCGATTCGGGAACGGGGCTGGGTCTGGCGATTGCGCAGCAACTGGTTCGGTTGCACGGCGGCGACTTGTGGGCCGAGAGCGAATTAGGTCAGGGCAGCCAGCTTATATTCAGGCTTCCTGACTATCAAAGCGAAGTGGGGCTTCTGGAATGCCTTGCTGAACGGATCGCCAAAGCTGATGCCGGCCACACTCGCACCTCTCTTATGGGAATCAGTCTGAACGAGTGGCCCGAGCTTCAGGCCCGGTACGGTGCCGCCGCATCGTTGTTCTTTCGCAAGCTGGGGGAAGTGTTGACCGAAGGAATTCATGCGGAAGTCAATGTTTGGTGCCTTGAAGATTCCGGAGAGCTTGTGATTGTATCGGATGCTTGTGTAAACAGATTCCCTTTAATTCAGCAGGAGATCTTGTACCGGTATGAAAAATACCGATTCTTGATGAACCAAAAACCGATGGAGTTCGGGTTGCGGCTGGCCACGGTCTGTCATCCCTGCGATGCGGCGGGTGCTCCGCAGTTGAGAGGCCTTCTTCGGGAGCGCGTATCCAACGCAATTCTCCTTGTGAATACCCCTAAGACGGTCTTGATAGTGGATGATGAAAAGCACATCGTGCAACTGTTCGAGCGATATTTTCAGCATAAGTCAATCCGGGTGATCAAGGCGTACAATGGCGAACAAGCCCTGGAGCTGGCAGCCAGAGATATGCCGGATCTGATTCTGCTCGACATGGTTTTGCCGGGTATCAGCGGATACGAGGTGATCGAATGTCTCAAGGAGAAGATCGGTACGAGCCATATTCCAAAGATCATTGTTACAGGCACGGACGTGACCAGGATGAAAATCGATGAGGGTCAAATCAGCATTCCTGTACTAAGAAAGCCGATTGAGATGGATACCCTTTTTGCCCAGGTGTACAAGCTTCTTGACATGGAAGAGATTGAGGTGTCATCCCCATGAGTGCGGAAAAACAAGCGGTAAGGATTCTTGTGGTTGACGATGATTCCGATGTTCGGTTGTTGTTGGGTGGGCGGTTGCGGCGGAACGGCTATGAGGTGGTCGCGGCGGAAGACGGGGAATCCGCCGTCCAGATTGTCCGGCAAGAAAATCCTGCCCTGATATTGCTTGATCTGGGGCTCCCGAAAATGGATGGGTTTGATGTTTGCAGAATGTTGAAAGCGGATCCCGCGACTCGCAGGATACCGATCATCGTGCTCTCAGCCAAGAGCCAGCAGACCGACAGGGATCGAGCCTCGGCGCTGGGCGCTGACGGATATATGGCAAAGCCATTCGACCCCGGAGTTCTTCTTGAAGAAATCCGGAATCTGACGGAATAGATGGGTGACTAATGAGCTGGGAAATTTCCGTTTGATGAATCAGAGCTACTACAACCATGCCAGGATTCTCTGGGACCCAAAAAAGCAGCTGTGTGACGGTTCACCCGTGAGTATCGCGCATTGCCTCTTCGTTTATCGTTTATCGTTCAGCGTTTATAGTTTACTTGTCCGGCGTAGTTCCACTAGTGGGACGAAGACGGATCGTTTCTTATTTCCCCATCACAGAGAACATCACATGCCAGCCGCGTCCGGTGCTTGTTCCGTCACTCTTGTTCAGAGTGCTGTCAGCAGGACCAAATTCGCCGGCGCAGTAGCACCCGAAGATAGGCACAGAGGGGGCTACGCTGCCCTTGATGGCGTTCAGCTCGTCATCCAGGTTCTTTACCTTGCCCATGCGCCCGGCGCAGTCGTAGGCTATCAGAGCCATTGGTTTGGCCTTGAGTGCTTTTACGGCGGTTGCGGCGCCCTCTTTGGCGGTTGAGATAACCTTGTCGTTGGACTTAGCCTGGCGGCCACTCTGGGCCACCTTGAACTCGCCACTGATTGCGAGGGCAACGGCGGCATCCTTATAGAGTGCCCCGCGGTAGTAGATGTAGGTCAGGCCTGCATTTTTGTTACATGAACCACCTGTAATAGGCAGCTCTTTGCCGGCAACCTTCTGGATGCCATCGATAAGATACTGGTTTTTTGGTGAGTGGGCATCGGCCATTACAATCATAAAGTCAGCGGAAGATGCATTGGCTATCTTCCCGGCCAGGTTGGCTCCACCAGCATTGAGTGCGCTGATAACCGCATCTTTCTCTGTTTCCAGGGAGAGTCCGGCGGCGCCCATTTTTTCGGTCAGAGCGGCCTGCACCTGAATGCCATCACCAGCCAGAGCCAGCAGGGATAAACCGTCTGTATCAAGAGCTCCCTCCTGCGTGTACATGCCGTAAACCGCGCCACCGAAGATCAGCTCTTTGGAAAAAATAGTTGCAACACCGGCAATGGCCTGCTGCTTTGCTGTTTTTGAGTCGTAGCAGTCCACCATCAGAATGGCGTGTGGCTGTGCCCCTTTTAGGGAGGTTTTCAATTTTGTGGCAGCTGTTACACCAGCCTGAAAGGCATTCTCTTCTTCAACCATGGCTGTTTTCATGATAATCGCACCGCCGGCTTTAGCCGGAGGTGTTGTCATGGCGGTTTTGTTGGCGGTCATACAACCGGTCAGAATAGCCGCAGTTGCTGCGGTCATGCAAATCATCAGTTTATTCATCGTCATTTTCCTTTGTTTTTTATCTCTCACAGAGGCACAGAGTTCACAGAGTAATATCTTTAGTGTTTTTCTCTCCGTGTTCTCTGCGACTCTGTGAGAGATAATTTTTGGAGCAGTAATATCATGTTAATCATGTCAAAAAAATTGGTTGCGGCTTTGCTACTCTACGTCCTTTGTGATCTTCGTGGTTAAGAATTATCAATGGATGGAGGAGCAGAATCCAAACTCAACTCCAATTCCATGCGGCACGTATCCGTTCCATTGAACAAACTCCCAATCGCGCCAGCTTGCTTGACTGCGGTCGGCCTCACTTAAATTCATCACAGAGCCTAGATCGCGCACTCCGGTTCCATCAGGGTCGTGAACCAGCAGGTTGAAGCAGTATTCACGTCCGGCGGTGGCGCGCAGGTTTTTCATGGGCTTCATGGGTATGCTTAGTTCATAGGTGGTGATATTTCCAGATCGGCTGACTTTTACCTCTGAATTTTTCAACACCATCTCTTCCAGTTTCTTATTGTCGCTGACTTTTCCTTCGCGTGTCAGCAGATAAGAGCTATCATCGCTCCACATGGATGCAGAATCAGCAACCAGATACTCATGACGTGCTGCAGGATCACCTCCTTTGGGCGAGAGTGCAAACTGGATTGCATCCATACCGCAGTCTTTATCG
Source organism: Kiritimatiellia bacterium (assembly GCA_027858965.1). Classification (GTDB taxonomy): domain Bacteria; phylum Verrucomicrobiota; class Kiritimatiellia; order RFP12; family UBA1067; genus M55B167. The sequence goes on along the minus strand of JAQIBS010000168.1, from coordinate 27,941 downwards.
GCATCAGCAAGCCCTATTAGCTTCTCCTCCTCTACCTCGACCGCAAGATAGAAATTGTTTTTGTTCCAATAACTGCGGACAACTGTTTTTTTATCCTTGTTTGTAAATGAGATCGGTATGGCATCTGTCCACTCATCCAATTCCCCGTTAATCTTAGCTTTGTAGTAGGGGGTGCTGGCGCAGACCACCTCGGTTTTGATCTCTTTTTTCTCTTTTCCTGAATCAGAGTTAATAGAGACCGGGTAGCTGTTGGCGGCAAGGTCGCTGCCGAACTCAATTGCAAAAGAGAGCATGTTGGTTGCACCGGCTTTGAGTTCAACCTTTTGAGAGAGAGGCGTCACTCTCCAATCTTTTTTGAACGTCGGTGTAATGGTGCCGTTCCATGTGGCACTGCTATTGTTCTGAACAATGATTTCATAGACTGGTCCTGTTGAAGGGGTAACGATAAAGTTTTTTGGTCTGATAGAGAGACTCTGCGCCGGAGAGTCTTCGACACTACAGATCAGCAATAAAACAAAGAGACTGAATTTGAAATTAGACATATACAAAACTCCCAATTTAATGTAGTGCAAGCATTCTGCTTGCCTCAATAATAAGCCAAGCAGGATGCTTGGACTACCATTTTTCCTACATGCATGGTTGTGTGTAAAGCATCACAGCTTTAGACAACAACGCTTCGCGTTGCATAGGAAAACAAACCTTCATTCTTTCGTGTTTAGAATCATTTATATCTATCCCGAAAAGGACGATAGTTCAACTTTAGTTACTTTCTCTTAACAACTTATAAAAATGGCTTCTGGTGTTTCTTGTTTTTTTTATGACAAGAGTTGAGAGATAATCAGCGTTTGGCGGTGATCACAGAGTAGCCGCGGCGGGGGATGATATCGATATTGCCGAATACTTCGTACATGAGATCACCCACTTTGGTTGTCTGTTTGGTCACAATCAGGGCGATGCCGCCATCCTTGAGTGAATCATAGGCCTGATCAATAAACACTTCCGCAATGCGATAGTCGGAGTAGTAGGGCGGGTTTCCCACAAACATATCATAACCGGTTTTGCTGGTACCGTTATCAGAGAGGATCAGTTCGGTTGATGATAGGGCTAGCTCTTTAATATTACGGTTGGTTGCATCCAGGGCCCGGACGCTGGAATCGATAAAGGTGAGCTCAATGTCAGCTTCTTTTTGTGCAAGCAGGAGTCCCACAATTCCGCAGCCGCAACCCATATCCATGACGCGCATTTTGCTTTCCAACATGGTGGAGGCAATCTCCGCCAGGGCCAGGCCTCCGTTATCCGGACGACGATGACAAAAGATCCCAGGCAGTGATTCAAGAGAAATTTTTTCAATGCCGGGAAGGGATGTCTCAAATTTGGCTAGGAAGTTGCGTGGTTTTTCGAGTTCACTTTTTTTGGTTGCCAGAAAGATAGTGCCACCCTTACGGCTCTGTCCTAATGTCTGCACCAAACCGAAAACACTTTTTAGCTGTGTGGTCAGGGAGTGCGACTCTCCATCGTAAGCGATGAGGCATTTGCCTTTGATCTTTAAGACATTGTGAATGTTTTCAAGCAGGTCAAGGGTGAGTTCGCCGGTGGTTGTGTTGGGCGTGATCATGAAAAGCGCGTTGTCAAATTCATCTTCCGTAATTCGGGTTGTGCAGGCCACTGTGAACTCCTGCAACTCCTCTTGGATTTTATCGGTTGGCTCCAGTGCCTCGTCTTCATCGTATGCATCAGGTTCTTCCATAGTCACGAAATCATCGCAGACCAGATTGGCTTTGAACTGGTTACCTGTCAGATTGCGGCAGAGGATTCTGGCGTGATGAATATCCTGGGTGTGGCAGGTGATTTTGCTGCCGGGACGCATGGTCGCCAAAATCATCGCGATGGCACCGGTACGGTTACCTGCAACCAGCAGTTTTTCTCCGAGGGTGATTGCGCTGAGATTCTGGATGAGAGATTTCTCGGTAGTGTGCAATCCGGAGTGTGATTCAACCGATATGGTTTTGTCTAAAAAGCTTTCGCAGACGCTTCGTGTGCTTGTGAGGTCAGTTATTGTAAATTTAGTCATAGGGAAAAGTGAACTTTGCAGGGTGAAGTGTGAAGGTTGAAGGCGTTAAAATCGTTAAAGTTTTTGAAATCGTTAAAGGTTGAAGGGGTGTGCTTTAATAGTTATTCTCTCAACTCCTGTCATAAAAAACAAGAAACTTAAGAGGCTATTCTTATAAGATGTTGAGAGAAAGCAACTAAAGCCAAACTCGGAACAACCGTGAACTGGTGACCTTAATAGCCTTTTAACAAAAAGCCATAAACATGCAACTGCGGGCTGCTCATAAATCGGCCCTTAATATTCATATTCCTCGGGTAAATCATGGACTGTTGCGACGATTCTAGAGCAGGCTGCTAAGCTCCCTTCCACTAATTTGGTCGTTTTTGATCTGCACGGAGAGTATCGTGATTTGAGCTATGCAGATCATCTTCGCATTCCCGGACCGGATGATTTAGGAGTTGCCAACCCCGAACTTCTCTATTTGCCGTATTGGCTTATGAATGCAGAAGAGCTGATTTCAATGTTCATTGATCGAAGTGAGTTTTCCGCGCACAACCAAACACTTGTTTTTCAGAATACTGTTGTCGCAGAAAAAAAGAAAGCCTTGGAAGCGGGAGGAAAAACAGAGATTCTCGAATCATTTACCGTTGATAGTCCTGTGCCTTTCGATCTTTCTGAGGTGATTGCCCATATAAAATATAAGGACTCGGAGATGGTGCAAGGCACACGCGGGTTGAAAAAAGGTGATTTCAACGGACAGTTCAGTCGTCTGTTGGCTCGAATCGCAACGAAACTTAATGACCGGAGATATGGATTTTTGTTTGCGGCACCGGATGAATTCAACACATATGAGGCCTTTCATCTGTTGGCAGAGCAGTTGCTTGCTTTTGACGGTAACCGGAAAGTATGACAAGCTTTATGGAGATGCTGCCTGTTCTGGATATTGGAGAGGCGCTGGTTGTGGGTGATGCCGTTCTTCTTCCAAGCCGTATCCGCATCAATAAACCAACGGAAGAACCTCGGAGTGCCACTATTGATTTCTGGTCTGAGTGGAGTAAAGAAAATGTTGCTACCGATTGGGTACTTGCTGCGGAGAACATGCGTCGACAAAGGAGAAAAGACTCGTGAAAAGGCGGGAGTATGGAATAAATCTTGATGATGGTGTGGCTCTTTCAACCGAGGATGAGTTCCGCTTGCTCTATGTGTCGTGTAATCCAGAGCTGACGACAACCTTGCATGGATGGTTTGCCGATGACACGCATGAATCAATTTTGCTAGGGGGACAGATTGGGTCGGGAAAAACAACCCTTCTCAAGGAAGTCTCACGATCATACGACTCTATTACGGTCTCTTTCGACACTGATCCTCTCGAACCGACCGAAAGTGGCTATAGCATGCTTTTATTTGGAAAAATCATCCAGGCCTGCTTAACGGCAGAGGTCGATGTGGATGGTTGCGGAGTAGCTCTCTCTGACTTCCCCTCTGTTTCGGCAGAGTCGTGGTCTGTTTTCGCAGAAAAAATATCAACCCGCCCATCAAGTTTGCAGGATGCTGAATGCCTGCAGGATGTTTGTGCCGTCATGGCCAAACACAATGGTTTAATACTTAAAGCCTGTGGTGAACTACTTGATCGTCTTTGTGAAGTCACATCACGACAACCTGTAATCATTGCTGAAGGAATTGATAAGTTCCGCCCCGATACCGCTGACTATTTCTCTCTCAAGAATATTCTGGTGTTTCTTGCTCAAAGAAAGACTCTGTTTGAGGTTAACGCTGTTCATCTTTTCACGGATCATGTTTTTCCGGTCAGCATTAGAAAGTTATTTGTCGGGAGTGTTGATGATGACCTGTTATCCCAAGTGTTGCGGAAGAGACTCGGTTCTTACGCTCCCGTATATCAGGATGCCATTCCGCTAATCATTCGCTATTCCGGTGGCAATGCACGGCAGGCTCTACGACTGCTTAGCGCTTATTATTTACAACGTACCCAGCGCAATAATGATCAGGCCTCCGCAATGGCCTTGGCCTGTCATCAGGTCGGAAGTGATACTCTGAGCATCCCATATAGCAACTTTCCTGCTGATATTTTTACAGTGGTTAAACGCGATGGATACATGGAGGGCAGCTTGTTCAAAGGGCGGGATTCTGTGGTTGAAGGTGCTAACGATGCCGTTTATCATAATTGGCTGTTAGTCCAGAGTACACCAAGGTGTGATTCTCCCACACAATGGCCTGCCATTATTAACCCATTAATTGATGCAACAATTACAAACAAGTCAACTGCTTCACGGACACCAGAGGAAGAGGCAGTTCGTGAATGGGCATTAGCGCACAATACAAGCTATGTTGGTTTAAGTGCGTCAACCAACGAGCACGGAGAGCCCGCTTGGGATGAGTTTTGGACGGAGATTGTGTCATCCCCTAGAAGGCGAAGCGTTGAATATAGTCGAGTTGCTTAAAGAAATAGGGGCGGGGCTCTTTGGTGTTGAGAGACAGGTGGCAGTTGCATGTAGATCCTGCGTATTATAGTTATTCTTCCATAATTTCGAGTTTGGGTAATTATCCGACGGAGCAATATGATAGATTACCTCGTGACATAGAAAATGTTGTTTCATCCTCGCTGTCATACTCATCTTGAAGATGTTGGGGTGACTCATGTGCAACTTGGGCAAAACGGTGAGGGCTTGTCTACTCATGAGGTCCGCGTTGGTGGCTGCATAGAGAATCCGTTCGTTTTCCTTTTTCATCTTCGCTACCAATTCAGCTTAGTTTCGTCGGATGTGAGGGGTCAGGAGAGAGCTCGTGTGATAGCGCTTTTTGATCATGCTATACGGAATAATGTCTCTGTATCCCCTGCTGATTTATTAAATTTTAGAAGATGATTGTTTGGCCAGAATATAGCATGAGCGGTGATGTTTTTTTGCACGTCAGGGACAAGGGAAGAGCACCTTTCATGGGTGTACAGAGAAGCCTATCGCCTTTGATTTGCCGGCAGTTGCCGGAATAGCTGCTGGTTTAGGAATGACACTTCCCCCCGGTTTTACTGAGTTTTAGTTAATTTTCCCGTTTAGCGATGGATAAATATTTGCCGGTAATTGCCGGAATCATTGGTGTTATTATGGTCAAGACCACCGATTCCTGAGTATCCGGCAAAATCTGCTCACTGCTGTAGCCATGAAGATCCATTTGTGATTCGCCAATATTCCTTACGCTTCTTGACAAATCTGAGCGGAGGGAGTATCTTTTTTCTCTGGATGGGCGGCATACGTATTAGACCAAATATCGGGTTGAGTCCATGTTCCGAAGCGTCAGGTCTTGGTTATTAACCAGGCATGCGGGTTTCCGCAGCGCTCTGATCTCAGTAGCGATGCCGTCCATCCTTTTATTGTTGGTTTTACTGAATATACAGAGCTTATGGGCAAACGAAAAAGAAAACTCTCTCCAAAGGAGAAAGCGGATAAGAAGCGCAGGCAGCTTGAGTATAAAACCGTATTCATGAACGGCAAGCAGAAACGAGTCAAACGTGAGCTTACTATCGATGGGATTCCTGTGGATGATTTTATCCGCGAGAATGCCGATCCTATCTGGCTTATGCAAAATGAGATGCATGAAGAGCTTCATGTCTGGGAAATGGAGCGGGATGCCAACTTTGAGGATGAATCTGATGAAGATTTGCCATTCTAGTATTTTTAAATTCAATGAAAAATCCTAACAGAGATACAATATCGCATCTTGAAGAGCTTCCTAATGTGGGTAAGGCGATGGCCAATATTCTGCGGCTCTCCGGGATTGATCAATCGGCGCAGCTGGTGGGTAAAGAGGCCCTTGATCTATATGACAATCTTTGCATTACCGCAGGTAAAAGTTATGATCCCTGCGTTATCGATGTATTTATGTCGGTCATTCATTTTATGGAGAGCGGTGAGCCTCTACCTTGGTGGGCATTCACCGATGCCAGGAAAAAGAGGACATTATGAAAAGAGTAAACGCAACCATTAACCTGTTCTGTTGGATATTCCTTGTTGGATATTGGGTGTTACCTGTTTTCTCCGCACCGAAACAGGTCTCCGGTATCTATCCGCATTTGACCATGTACAACGATGAGGGGGAGTGCGGCACAGGTGCTGTTGTTCCCTGGGCCGATCGACTTTGGGTTATAACCTACGGTCCTCATCTGCCGCTGGGTTCGAGCGATAAGCTCTATGAGATGACTCCTGATCTGAAGCAGGTTATACGTCCGGCGAGTGTTGGAGGTACACCTGCCAACCGCATGATTCACACTGAGAGTGGTCAGCTCAATATCGGCCCCTATCTGATTGATAAAAATCGCAAGGTGCGTGTACTCGATCCAAAAAAAATGCCGGGTCGTCTCACCGGTACCGCGCGTCATTTGACAGATCCTGCCAATAAGATCTACATTGCTACCATGGAGGAGGGCCTCTATTCCGTGGATGTTAATACCCTGGAAGTTGAGGAGTATATCAAGGATGGTAACGGACAAGCTAAGGTCGGTAAGGGAATTCACTCACAGCTGTCTGGCTATCATGGTAAGGGGCTCTACTCCGGTCAGGGATATCTGGTTTATGCCAATAATGGGACGCGGGGGAAGGATGCTACAAAACGTCCCGATATTACCTCCGGAGCACTCGCCTCATGGCAGGGTGCGGGTGACTGGAAACTGATCCGCCGCAATCAGTTCACCGAGGTTACCGGACCGGGTGGTATTTACGGCAACTCCAATCCTGAGAAAGATCCGGTATGGTCAATGGGTTGGGACTACCGCTCTCTGATTTTGATGCTGATGGAAGATCAAAAATGGCATGCTTATCGCCTGCCTAAGGGTAGCCACTCCTATGATGGAGCCCATGGCTGGAACACAGAGTGGCCGCGTATCCGTGAGATCGGTGAAAAGAATCTGCTGGCAACCATGCACGGCACATTCTGGAGTTTCCCTAAAACTTTTTCTCTTGGAAGCTCCGCGGGTATAGCTCCTCGCTCAAACTATCTTAAGGTGATCGGCGATTTTGCGCGTTGGCAGGATAAGATTGTTTTCGGGTGTGATGACTCAGCGCAGAAGGAGTTTCTTAACCGCCGCCCTTTCAAAGCTTCCGGGGGAGCTCCGGTGCAGTCCAACTCAAATCTCTGGTTTGTCGATCCGGCCAGGATCGATAATCTTGGCCCGGCTATCGGTCGTGGATCGGTCTGGCTGCGAGATGACCTGAAAGCGGGCCAGGTCAGTGATCCTTACCTCTTCTCTGGCTATGACTATCGTATGATGACTATAAAACATGATAATGCCGATGCCGTTAAATTCAGCTTGGAGATCGATAGAAAGGGTAATGGGAACTGGGAGAAATTAAGATTCATGGATGTTAAGGGCTCTGCCATTCATATCTTTGACCGCTCTGAAAAAGCTGCCTGGGTGCGGGTCAGTGTTGACTCAGATGTTAAGGGCGTTTCTGTTCATTTTAACTACCGCAATAAAGATATGCGTAGTAATCAGAATGGTGCTGTTTTTCAAGGGGTTGCCGCCGTTGGAGAAAAACAGAGTTCAAGAGGTGTGATTCGCAGCAACCGCACTGTGCTGAGTATGATCGCCGACGATCAATACTATGAGCTGAGTGATAAGCTTGTACTGACTGCTAATAACAGCAACTCTGGAATCGCACTTGTCTCTCAGGGCGCTCAGCCGAAGACAAAGATCCTTGTGGACGCCGCATCGGCAATCGTTACGGAAGATGGACATCGCTATCGTATTCCGAAGAATTCCGCTTATGAAGCTACTGTAGCCGAGGTCCGTGACCCCGCCCTACAGAAAGAGAACCCGCGCAGGACTCTGGAGGAGTTGTTACCCAAAAGCCTGACCAAAGGAGCAACTGCCGTTGCAAGCGGAATGCATTTAGAGTTCAATGCCGGTAATGCCGTCGACGGAAGCATGAGCGAGGAGTCGCGCTGGATAATAGCGGGACGTGGAACTCTGGATATTGATCTGGGCAAAGAGAAAACCTTTCGCAGTCTGTTTATTGCGACAGGCTGGAAACGCGAAGCCGCCTATGCGGCCGGTAACTTTGAGGTTCAGGTTAAGCAGGACGGAACATGGAAAACCCTGCCCGGTGGTGACATTCTTCGTAACTCCAGCATAGTGGTCCCTGTGCTGCTGGATAATCCAGTGACAGCACGCCAGTTGCGTCTGCTTCTAAAGAATGGTGGTTTCAATCGCATTTATGAAGTGGCAGTTTTCGAGGATCAACCCGATATTGCTGAATCTGAAAATCCTGATCTGCAGTTCGCCCGTGTCTGCCGTGAGGTTGCTACCGAGCGCGATCTGTTTAATTTTCACGGAACCTTCTATGAACTTCCAGCACGCAATGCGCAGGGCTTTGCCAAGATCCGCCCGATTGCAACCCATAACCTGCAGATCCATGATTATGCATCTCACTTTGGGATGCTCTTTTTCACAGGTTTAAATGGAAATGATAACGAACGCATTATTAAAAGCACCGACAGCACAACTGCTCTCTGGGCGGGTGTGGTTGATGACCTCTGGCAGCTGGGTAAGCCACGTGGTGAGGGTGGCGTCTGGAAAGATACCGTGGTTAAGGCCGGTGCTCTTTCTGATCCTTATCTGATGACCGGCTACGATCGCAAGAGTGTTACGCTTTCGGCAGATACGGATACGGATATTACGCTGGAGATTGATATCGATGGTACCGGTATTTGGATTCCATATAAGTCATTTGCAGTCAAGGGTGGCTCCTCTCAGACACACTCCTTTCCCGAAGGTTTTTCCGCCTACTGGGTAAGGGCTGTTAGCAGTGCCGACACCATCGCCACGGTCATGTTTAAATACGACTAATTCAGCTTCGCTGAATTAGGAGAAAACACTACGTGTTTTACTGATTATTTAAGTAGGTCGAGCGCTATGAGCTTGACCAGAGAAATTGTTTCTGCGCGAATATCCTTTAAGTTGCTCAGTATGTCCGCCGCTACGCAGTGGACGCAAATGGCAGCAACTGAGTTGCATGTTCGCAGCACGCAGACAGGCCTGTGATTTCCGCATCAGAGTTGTTCAGTAAAATATTATAGATCGATTACCTCGATCACTCATCATTCATAATTCATCCATCTCTTCCCTTCCCTCTTTCTTGACTTGCACTCTCTTAAAGGTTAAAGTTTCATTCATCTTTAATGATGGGAGGATTGTTTTGATGAAAAGGTATCTGCTGAGCGTGTGTGTGTTTTTTTCTCTCTTTGCCAGTCTGATGGCAAAGCGTCCGAATGTGCTTTTTATTCTGACCGATGATCAGCGATGGGATGCTATTGGGCTCTCTGGTAATAAGGATTTGAAAACGCCCAATATGGATCGTCTTGGTAAAGAGGGTATCTACTTTCCCAATACATTTTGCACAACCTCGCTCTGCTCGCCCAGCCGTGCTTCAATTCTGAGCGGTCTCTATGCCCATGCACATGGTGTGGTCAATAACTTCACTGAGTATCCTTCCGGGATGAAGAGTTTTCCTTTGGTGTTGCAGTCTGAGGGCTACGATACCGCCTACATTGGAAAGTGGCACATGGGGGAGAATAACGATGAGCCCCGTCCCGGATTTAACTGGTTTGTAACTCATAAGGGACAGGGAAAATATTTCGATACAGAGTTCAATTTTAATGGGCAGGGACGCAAGGTTGTTAAGGGTTACTACACTACGGTTCTCACCGATATGGCTGAGGAGTGGCTCAATCGTCCGCGAGAAAAAGAGCAGCCCTGGTGCCTGATGATCGGTCATAAAGCCCCGCATAGCTTCTATACACCTGAAAAGAAATATGAGAATGCCTTTAAGGATCAGCCATTTCCCTATCCTGAGACTGCATTTATGCTCGATGATAAGCCTAAGTGGATTAAGGATCGCCTCAGCACCTGGCACGGTATATACGGTCCGCTCTTTGACTGGCGCAAGAAATTCCCTGACAGCTCGCCGGAGGCTGTTAAGGATTTTGAAGCCATGAATCGCGCCTACTGGGCAACGCTTCTTTCTGTTGATGACAGTGTGGGCCGTCTTTATAATCTTCTAAAAGAGCGCGGAGAACTGGATAACACGATCATTGTTTTTATGAGTGATAACGGCATTCTGAGTGGAGAGCATGGAATGGTGGATAAGCGTACTGCACATGAGCCCAGTATGCGTATTGTTCAGGTGGTGCGCTATCCAGGATTGACTCCGGTTGATCAGCCAAAGGTAATCGATAAACAGGTTCTCACTGTTGATATTGCTCCCAGTATTCTGGAGCTTTGCGATGCCAAACCTTTGAAGGATATCCACGGTAAGTCGTGGGTTAAGCTGGTGAAGAAAGGAGATCGCCGCTGGCGTGACTCCTGTTTTTATTACTACAATTACGAAAAGCAATTCCCCTATACTCCGAATGTGCGCTGCATACGTACCGCTGAGTGGAAATACACCCGCTACCCGCATGGTGACGGTTCTCCTGATAGGCATATGGCTGAACTTTATAACATTGAGTTTGATCCAGAAGAGCGCTATAACCTGATTGCCAAACCTAAATATGCCAAGGTTGTTAAACGCTTACGAAAAGATTTAAAAGAGTTGATGGAAGATTTAGATCTGACAGAAGAGACCGACAAAATGCCGATTGATGAGGGCATTAAGCAGGCCCTGCCGGATGAGAATATTCGTTAGCGGGATTTTGTGGGAAGTAGAACGTGGTATGTGAAAAGTGTTGTCCGGGCTCATAGCGCCCGGCCTACTGTGCTGCCAGCAAAGAATCAGTAAGCCGAGCGCTACGAGCTCGACTATAGCGAAGAATCATCAGATTCTTTTCGCTATGCCCCATGCCCGATACCCTGTGCTTTTGAAATAAATAAATGGAAAAAATCAAAATGAAGAAAACAAACATCATCGCGGCTACACTCCTGTGTTGTGCGGTCGTATCATTAACAGCTGGTGAAACCCGTGATCCCCGCGTACGTTCATTTGTGATGCCGACACGTGTTGTATGGACATCACCGAATAGCGATAAATCCTCGATCGCTAATCCAAAGATCCTGCTGACAAAAAAATATGGACAGGTGCCTGAAGGTGTCTTTCTGACCGGTTCCGGTTGCCGTATGGAGAATAAGGGAGAGGCTGCATCGGTGCTCGTTGATTTCGGTCGTGAATTGCATGGAGGTGTACACTTGGCCGCAGGAGGTCCAAGCGGTAAGGGACTCAAGGTGCGTGTGCGTTTCGGTGAGTCGGTTGCCGAAGCTATGGCTGAGTTAGGGGAACGCGGTGCCTGTAACGACCATGCAATTCGTGATAGCGTAGTTGATCTTCCCTGGCTTGGAAGTCGTGAGATTGGCAACAGCGGGTTTCGTTTTGTGCGAGTTGATCTGATTACTAAGGGTGTGCTCAGTCTTGAATCAATCAGGGCTGTGACCCTGATGCGTGATATGCCGCAGCTGGGATCATTCAAGTGTAGTGATGAGCGTGTTAATGATGTCTGGAAGACTGCTGCACGTACGTTGCATCTATGTTGTCAGGAGTATATCTGGGATGGCATCAAGCGCGATCGTCTTGTCTGGATGGGGGATATGCATCCAGAGGTGATGTCGATGATGGCTGTATTCGGTCCGCAGGATGTGGTTAATGCATCTCTTGACTATATGCAGTCAACAACTGCCGCTGATGGTTGGATGAATGGCATGCCCTCTTATACCCTCTGGTGGCTGCGCTGCCAGCATGACTGGTATTTCTATACCGGCAACCTTGAGTATCTAAAAGGGCATCAGAAGTATATTAAAGAGGTCTTCGCGAATCTTGATAAGCACATCGGGGCCAATAATGCCTGTGCCCTGCCGAGTGGTTTTCTTGATTGGCCGACCCAGGCCAACCGTCCGGCGGTAGATGCCGGCATGCAGTCGCTGATGTTGATGACTTATAGAAACGGCGTGGAAATGGCAGAGGTGCTGGGCGACAGTGATTTAAAGGCAAAGTGTGAAGCCGGTGCGGCCCGTTTGCAAAAATATATTCCTGAACCGCATGAGAGTAAAGCGGCCGCTGCCCTGCTGGCTCTGGCCGGATTGCGCTCTGCAGCGGAGATGCATAACGAGGTGCTGGCTAAGAATGACACCGTGGGCGTTTCCACCTTCTATGGTTATTATATGCTTGAGGCGATGGCTGAGGCTGGTGATGTGCAGCTGGGAATTGATACTGTACGTGATTACTGGGGGGCTATGTTGGATATGGGTGCCACCAGCTTCTGGGAGGATTTCAATGTCAGCTGGACAAATAATGCCTTTCATATTGATCAGATGGCGATTGAGGGAAAGAAGGATATCCATGGTGATTACGGTGCTTACTGCTACAAGGGCTTTCGTCACAGTTTCTGCCATGGCTGGGCCTCCGGTCCAGCACCCTGGCTGACAGCACATGTGCTTGGTATTCAGCCAGTTGCGGCAGGATGTAGGAAAGTCAGTGTTAAACCAGAGCTGGGTGATCTGCAGTGGGCTGAGGGTAGTTTCCCAACACCGCTGGGTGTGATAAAAGTCCGTCATGAAAAAGGGGCGGATGGGAAAATTAAAAGCACAATAAAGGCTCCGGATGGAGTGGAGATTGTCAGGTAGGGGCGTATCTGGTGCTACTATAGCGTCATGCGGGGGATGTTAAGGTGTCTTACCTTCGTCTCCCCTTTGAGCAGTTTGTCATAACGTTTCGGTTTTGCATCTCGCGAGTGTGTCGGTTTCTCCCGTAAATTCAGCAGTGCTGCGGATTGAACGCTGTTACTTCCAAAACGTTTGTTTAGTTTATCGATTGTCTGATGCAGCTGGGTTTGTTCTGCGCTCTGCGGGCGCGCTTCAAAGAGATCCGGTTGTCGCAGATGCGGAGGTTCCAGATTTGCCAGCCAGACAGTTGTGGAACGATAGGTTTGTCCATGAATAAACAGTGCTGTAAACAGCTGGCGAAGCAGTGCAATCAGCTCCCGGTTGTTGTCGGTTGGCAGCGAGGTGCGTAGTGCGGCTGATTGATGATGGTACTCTTTGAGGCGTAGCGAGAGACCGATCTCTCTGGTCAGATGTCGGTGACGCCGCAACTTGGCCAGAGCCCGCTCCATGTTATTAACCGCTTCCGCAAAAATAAAATCAGGGTTGTTGCTGGGTGGCGAGAATGTATGCCCTTTCATCATAGAATCATATGTTCGGAAGGGGTTCTCGTTCAAACGGAACCGTTGATGTCCCTGCAGCTCGTGCCATGTTTCATGGCCAGGTTTGTGGAGCAGCTTTTTTACGGCAGACTCATTCATCTGAGTAAAATCCAATGCAGAGCTGATGCCGTATTGCAGGAGTTTTTTTGCGCTTGCATTTCCGATTCCCCAGACCTTCTCAATCGGAGTGATTTTCAACATGAGGGGAATATGCTCTGCTCTTAAAACAGTTTGATTATCGGGCTTGCGGAATTTGGAGCAGATTTTCGTTAGGGTTTTTGTCAGGCTGATGCCTACCGAGACTGTCAGTCCCAGCTCCTGTCGAACTGTTTTTCGGAGCTCTGCGGCAAGCATTTCCGGTGTCTCAAAACAGACATCTCGGCCTGTTGCAATCTCAGCAAATGCCTCATCAATAGAATACTCCTCTATGGAGGGGGTGAAACGACGCAGGATATTAAAGATGCGGTTGGAGTAGATGCTGTAGGATTCATAATCCGAGGGAAGGATCACTAGCCTCGGGCAGAGCGCTTTCGCTTCGTGCAGCTGCATGCCGCGTCCGATATTGAGAGCTTTGGCCTCATAGCTTGCGGCAGCAATGATTCCTCGCTCTGCACCGGTGACAACCGGTTTGCCTCGCAATGAAGGGTTAAGTGATTGCTCCACGGAGGCAAAGAAACCATCCGCATCCACATGCAGCATTGTACATTCGTTTGTCATAGGGGTGATTAGATGATTTAGGGGATAGGGAGCTGGAGGGGATAAGGGTAGACAAAATAATTCACAATGTGTCTTTGATTAGTTACAGTGTTCTTTATGTCTCTAACCCCTTCAGCTCCCTTCAGCTCCCTCCAGCTCCCTAACCCCTTCAGCTCCCTATCCCCTAATTAAGCTTGCGTACTACGCTGCACACAACCCCCTCAATGCTCAGCGAACGCTCAGGGCGAATGGTTTTGTAGTTTTTGTTAGCTGGTTCAAGACGGACATCGCGACCTGTTTTATAGTAATACTTCATTGTCCACTCTTCATCCACACAGGCAATCACAATATCTCCGTTTGCGGCTGCGCGACCGCGTTCAATTAACACAATGTCATTCGGCAGAATGCCGGCATTAATCATAGAGTCACCATCTACCCGCAGCATAAAGGTGGAATCCGGGCGCTGTATCAGAAACTCTTCCAGACTCACTGTGTCGAGCAGCGACTCCTCAGCCGGGGATGGAAATCCGGCACTCACACTGCCCAGTAATTTCATAGGGCTTCCCATGCGGGCAGGAACACAGAGACGGCCGCTCGCTGTTTTGTTGAGAACGCCCGCCTCAATAAAACGCCTGGCCATTAAAGTAGCGGTGTTTTTTGACTTAACATCAAAAATTTCACACAGCTCCTGCAGCGTGGGAGCGCGTCCCGTCTGTCGTATATAATCCCGTAAAACGGGAATTCGTTTATTTATCTTTGATTTTGGTGCCATTTCGCAATAATAGAACATTTGTTCTGATATAAGCAAGTGATTTCACTAGCATTGTTGGGCGGTGAGCAAAAGTGGAATTCTCGGGCGAGCAAAAGTGGAAGGTTTATTTTACATGCACATTGCTTGTTTTAGGTTCTTCCGAGTTTTTAATGGGTGAATCATCGCTACTCGGTATCGCTATCGAACGCAGCAACCATGGGATAAGATTCGATACCGATGCTGATTGCGATACCGACAACAAAGACCAATATTCATGTATAAAATTCAGATGAATTTCACCTAATAGCCTACAGCCTGAAATGCTAAACACCTGAACTTGCCTGTAGTGAGCCTGTCGAATTGCCGAATAGCACTACTAACCTTTACGCACTCTTTTTATTCTTGTCTTAAAGATAGATCAGACGTTAATATAAGAATGTTGTAAAAGTCAATAAATTGAAATGTAGTAGCCGTTCTATGAACGACTACTACACTTGGTTGCGACTGAAAGCAACGTTAGTATTTTGGAACTACATACAGGAGAGGGTCATGCTTAGAAGATTATCATTATGTTGTGTAATTATGTTGGCGGTTTTGTGTTTTACTGTGAATGCGTTGGCGGCGGATCGTAGCTGGAGTGCTACCGAAAATGGCGACTGGTCTGATGTCAATAACTGGTCCGGTGGTGTGGTCCCTGGTAGTGGTGATACAGCCCTTTTTGCCAATACCTTTACATCCGGTGCAGTGGTTAATGCGGATGAAGGCATATCTGAAATTACGGGATTAAAGGTGGATAATCCCGATAATAGCTCTGTGCGTATCTTTGACGGGATGCTTGCCTTGGATTGGCTTACCCTTGTCAAGGGACGGACCGAATTGCGGGGATCTCTGATTTCAGGTAGTAAGAAAATCTTGAGTGTGGGCGAGGAGGCTGGTGAGATGGTCTGGCTGACTCTCTCCGGCAATGCGGTTTTTTCTGCCACCAATGATCATGCCCTTTATGTGGGCAATGCCGACAACGCTAATGGACGGGTCATAATCAGGGACAATGCAAAGCTGCTGCTGAGTACAACGGATACAGACTATGGGATCTCTCTAGGGCGGGAACCTGGTTCTGTCGGCTCAATTATTCAGGAGGGCGGCCTGGTTCGATCGGTAGGACGCTTTCTTCCCGGTTATTATGGATATGGTTACTACGAACTTTCAGGTGGTGTTCTGGATCTGCCGTATGGTGCGGGCAACACACGCTATCGTCTGTGTGTTAAAGATGATTCCACCTCGCTCTTCTATCAGCGTGGGGGGCAGTTGCAGGTCAATACCAATGGTGTCTTAGCTGACTACCATTTTGACATCTGCGGCGGATATGACGGAACGGAGGGTGTTTACTATGCCGACGGCGGTTCTTCCTGGTTTGATGTGCACATCAAGCTGCTTTCAGAAGCATCCTCCTCTTCTGCTGATTCCTATGCTGAGCTAACCGTAGATGGCGACGCTGTCGTGAAAAGTACAAGGGCTGTCTATTTGCGTTCGACAACCCATCTCTCAACCGGCACAGCCGTTGTCAACCTCAACCGGGGCGGTACTTTGTGTGCAGCGAGTATTACAAGAGGTCACTCGGGTGGGCAATCCTATCTGAATGGGGACGGAGGTGTTCTGGATCTTGTCAGAACATCAGAATTGACGACGCTTTTTGGCACCATCGGTTCAGTCACGCTGTATGAGGGTGGTCTGGAAATCAAGCATTCCGGGAGCAGCGGTACGCGGATCACCGGTGAATTGCAGAATCCCGGTGGTTGGGGAGTATCAGGATTGACTCTCAGTAATGGTGGCAGCGGTTATCTGGCTCCGCCGCGCGTTACTATCTCCGGCGGCAGCGGCAGCAATGCAACAGCCGTGGCGTTTATTGATCACAGCAGTGGTGTCGTTACCGGTGTGGTGGTTACCTGCTGCGGTCAGGGATATACGTCCTCTGATGTTGTGACGGCTGGCTTTAACGGTGGCGGCGGCATCGGCGGCTCGGCATCGGCGATGCTGACTGAAAATATAACAGGCCCGCTGATGCTGAGTGGCTCGCAGCGTCTGGTGATGTACTCCCAGCCGATCTTCGATGGCGAATATTTTGCAAAAAAGGGACTGTTCCTGCAGTCCACCAGCAGTGATGGCGCACCCAATCTCTCCAGAGTTCGTGTGAGCGGCGAGAATGCGGAGTTTCAGAACGGCAGTGGTACCGCCAGTGGCAATACTCCGGCCAAGTGGGATCTGATCAATCCGGATGCAACCCTGATCATGGGCGGTGAATATGGCGGAGGCAAGATCTATCTGCCTTGCGGTACCGACGGTACCGTCTATCAGCAGCATTACAGCTTGCTGGATGTCGCATTCGGTCGCGGTCTCTATTATACAATGGTAAATACCTCTTTGAATGCGGCTGCCTTGATTTTTGATACAGCCCGGCGTCAGCCCGGCGGCGCCATCCGTATAACAACCTACACCAACCTGAGTGTGGTTGTCGAAGGAGATGCATCGGAGATTGCTTTCGGATCAGGGAATCCCGTTGTACCCGGCGCTTTTATCGGAATTACCAGCACTCTCTGCACCCTTGATAATGACGGTAAAATTGTGGCTCTGGAGACCTACGACGACGGATTCGGTGCGACAAGCAACTTCTGGATGATGTCAAGTTCAGCTGCCTCCGGTTTGGCTGCCAACAGCCTACGCATGGAGGATGCTGTAACGTTGACCTTGCAGGAACCCGGCACAACGGTGGTCGGCAGCGGCACTGTTGTGGCCCGCAACGGAGCAACCAGGAATACACGCATCACAGGTGGCACACTGACCAGCGGTAATGGTGTGGATCTGATGCTCTATGATTTCCATGATAATATTTCGAGGCGCAATGTAGTTGGTGGCCAGTCTGGTTTGATTGTCGATTCGCTGATCTCAGATAATGGAGCTACCCCGATCGCTCTGTTTGCCTACGGACGTGAGTGGGATGCTGTTAATATGTCCATTGCGACTGGACCTTTGGTCGAGCTGACGCAACCGACCAACACCTATTCCGGCGGTACGGTGATCCTGGATACCGCATTGGCCATTGCGGATGACCTCTCTCTGGGACCCGTGCCTGCACAGCCGACCAACAACATCATGACCTCCGGCATGGCTATGTTGCGTGCACCGGCGGATGAGAGTGTGACGATCAATCTGCACTCTAATCGTAACATCCGTGTCTGCGGTGGCGGTCTGACCTTCTTTGGTGATGACAATACGCATGCAGGCCGCATTCTTTTTGATGTGGCCGGTAATATCAGCGGTGAGGGTGTGATGGTGATGAATCACTGGACCGGAGGCGGTGTGCGCAGTGTGGTTAAACTGAGCGGTGATAACAGCGCTTTTAAAGGTGACCTGGCTGTGCATGGTATGTTGCGGCTGATGGATGAAAAGAGCCTGCCTACAAAAATCAATATCGATCTCTGCGGACGCGGTGATGTTAATACCGGCGGCGGCATATTGGAGATGACCGGCACCTTTGATCGTGCGCCCGGCAGTGAGTCTGGAGAGGTTCGCTGGGGTGAGGTTAACGATGTAGCCCCAGGCTATGCGAACAATAACAGCGGGGCTTTTGGCGGCGGTTTTGCAGCTTATGGTGGTCCGTTCACCGTTAATCTGGGGGGCGACAGTCGACAGCTGACCATGGGAGTGGATGGCTTTTCTCCTGCACGCCTGCGTCTGCAGAATGACTATGCAACCGATGAAGTGACCTGGATGAACCCGGTGGATGTCACCAATGAAACATTGCTGGTGCAGGTTGCTTATCAGTCCACTTCTAAAAGAGCACTCTGGCGTGGTGCGGTCTTCAGTTCGTCGGATGCCGGTGACGGAGGCTTTGAAAAAACAGGCAATAGTAAACTTGTTCTCGCTGATGGTGCGGATTTCGGTCCAATCGCGTTTGTAGCCAATAATACGGTTGAGCTGCTGGTGACCAATATTCAGACACTGGCATGTAACATGAGCGGCAGCAATATGAATCTGGTGAAGTACGGATCAGGAGCTACCTATCTGAGTGGATCAAACAGCTATGCTATTGTAACCCATGTTTATGAAGGGGCGCTGTTTGTCAACGGAACCAATACCGCAGGAGGAAATTTCATTGCTGATGTCGGCAGTGTTCTGGGTGGCAGTGGTGCTATTGAGCAACAGCCAGGTGTATCTATCTCGGTTGACGGCACGCTCGCTCCGGGTGCTGATGTCGCAAGTTGTGGAAAACTGACACTTGGCAGTGCGTTTACTCCAACGGTCCTGAATCTCAATGGAACGCTAGCTCTGGATATCGGTCTGGCTGCCAATGACCTTGTGACTTTGAATGGAGACCTGGTGATCGACAGCGGAACGGCGATAGATATTACCGCACTGGAGGAGAGTGTCTGGACAACACGCCGTGCTGATACAATTACGGTCTTGACCTGGACCGGGACGGTGACAGGTGGTGATCTTTCATCGGTGAGTGTCAGCGGGCTTACACAGGGATGGAGCTTGAAAGTCAATGATTCTGCAAAAGAGGCGTATGTCAGATATGCAGCACCCGGAACAATTCTTCTCCTTCGGTAGTGGTTTGCATCGAAGTGAATTGGACGCATCTGCTGTTTGGCGTACTTGTGTAACTGAAGCTGCATCCCAGCTTTAGTTGCTATTTAATCAACTCCTGTCACGAAAAACAAGAAAGTTAGGCAACCATTTTTGTAAGTTGTTGATTAAAGCTGCGACGTTTAACACACAAAGGGACATTTGGAACAAATAGGTCCGTTCATCACAAGAGCTTAATTTGGTTACGGCTGAAAGCAGCTTTAGAACTAATAATTTTAAAACAGAGTTGAGTTATATTATGTGTAAAATATCTGTGTGTATATTGACATTTTTAATAGCAATCCTAGCGAAGGCGGACCCTTCTGGAGATGGAATCTTCTTTGACGGGCAGACATACTATGAGGTGCCACAGAGTGAAATATCCGTCGATCCAACCGGCTTCTCAGTCTCCTGCTGGGTTAAGAGCGATCTGGATACCTCACAGATCTATCTTAATATGGGGGCGGCTGGAAGTGGGTTCACCCTCTACCTTTATGATGTTGACCCTGCGGTTCGTATGCTGGTCGAAAACGATCCGCCCTCTTATCTTTCAGCCAAGGCACTGCCAACTCCGACAAATACCTGGATTCACTATACCGGCACCTATGACGGCAGTTATATCAGGATATATACCAACGGCTATCTCAAAGCAACCACCGCTGCTGCTGTTAATCGCACTGCCTTTGACTACAGTCTGCAGATCGGTGCGGTTCCTGATAAACCGGACCGGATGATGTCCGGATATATGGAGGATATTCGTATCTGGAACCGGGCTATCTCCTCCAACGAGGTTACTTCGATCTTTCAGGAGGTAACAACCGGTTCTGTAACCAATGATCTGATTGCCCTCTGGAACAGCGATGGTGTCGGCGAATCTTCGCTGATCTCTCAGATTGCGGGTGGTCCTGATGCGTATTGGTATGACTCGGCAGAGTTGTTGGAGATGGGTACTCCTGGAACCGGTTTCAACGGTATCTGGTATTTCAATCAGGAATCCGGCGATGAATATGTTTATAAATACAGTGGAGGTCTCGGAACCTACTGCGCCAAGCACATTCCCATGGCCTGGTACTCTGCTGAGACTAATCGCACCTACTTCTGTTATGGTGGCACTGATGAACAGAACAGCACACTCTTTCATATGGTTTCGTACTACGATCATAATACCGGCAAGGTTGCGCGTCCTACTTGCATCATGGATAAGTACACCACGGATGCGCATGACAATCCGGTTATCAACCTGGATGATCAAGGGTACATCTGGATCTTTCACAGCAGCCACGGGACCGGTCGTCCCTCTTACATTACCCGCTCCGTCAACCCGCATGATATCAGCCGTTTCAGAGTGATGTATACCGGCAATTTTTCCTATCCGCAGCCTTTCTATTACCCGGGCAAAGGTTTTATGTTCATGCATACCTGGTATTCACCTGAACGGGGAATGTTCCTGATGACCAGTAATCCCGATGGAACAGAGTGGAGCTCACGCCAGATGATCTCTTATATTGAGCGGGGGCATTATCAGGTCAGCCGCATGTGGCGGGGACTCAAAACAGGTACCGCCTTTAATATGCATCCCGATGGGCTGGGGCTTAACTACCGCACCAACCTCTACTATATGCAGAGTGATGATTTCGGAGTTACCTGGACAACGGTAGATGGAACCGTTCTGACCATTCCTATTTCTGATGCGGCAACTCCCGCCCTTGTTTTTGAGTATGAAAGCTGGCCGCGCAATGTCTATATGAAAGATATCAACTATGATTCACAGGGCAATCCGCACATTCTGTTTGTTCTGAGTAAGGGCTATGAGTCCGGCCCGGAGAATGGTCCACGTGAGTGGCGTATCGCTCGCTGGGATGGCAGTTCCTGGACCAATATCAATACCGGGATTGTCTCGGACAACAATTACGACACCGGCTCGCTCTATATGGACAGCGATACCTGCTGGCGGATTACCGGTCCGACCCGCACAGGTCCGCAGGCTTACAATCCAGGCGGC
The DNA here is from genome assembly GCA_027858965.1 of Kiritimatiellia bacterium. Lineage (GTDB taxonomy): Bacteria > Verrucomicrobiota > Kiritimatiellia > RFP12 > UBA1067 > M55B167. Next base: position 6,623 of record JAQIBS010000168.1, on the reverse strand, counting down.
GAGATCTCCATGTGGGAGACCTGTGATGCGGGGCAGAGCTGGAAACGTGTCAAAAAGATGACATGGAACAGCGAGTACAATCACACCTACCTGCGTCGCCCGGTAAATGTGCATCCTGATTTCTACGGTCTATGGGCCGATGGCCATGGACGGCAGCCATCTGAATCAAGGTTGTATTTCTGTAACAGCAAAGGTGATGTTTTTCTGCTTCCTCAGGTTATGACCGAAGATTTTGCCATGCCGCAGCGGGTTTATAAAACTCCCGGAACGGTGATGCTGTTGCAGGGAGGGGAGTAAATTTCGATTTTCTCTATGGACACATTCTTTAACCTGATGTAATATTTATGACCTAAGGTTAAACTGAATACATAACATAAAAAACAAAAAAGGAAATATTATATGAAGAACCGAAGAATAACTACAATGATGTCCGCGATAATATTATCCGCAATGCTGTTGGCTCTTGCTCCGCAAAAGAGTCAGGCGCACTGTCAGATTCCCTGTGGTATCTACTCTGACAATGTACGCGTTGTCATGATGCTTGAGGATGTTGAGACCCTTGATAAGTCGATTTCCATGTTGAACAAACTTGCTCTTGAAAAAGATGTGCAGTCAAAGAGTCAGTTTGTTCGCTGGGTGACCAACAAAGAGGAGCATGCTCAGAAAATCATCGAGACTATTTCGAACTACTACCTGACACAGCGTGTAAAGCCCTCTCAGGAAGATTATGTTGAACGCCTCAAGGCGCATCATGCGGTGATTATCAATGCAATGAAGGTTAAACAGAATACCGATGCAAAATATGTGGCAACCCTCAAAGAGAGTGTAACAGCCCTGCTGGAATATTATCCGGCTGAGCATAAGCATTAAGCTCGTTGGTAGCTTTTAACGATTTCAACGTTTTAAACGCTACTTTTACAAAAAGCCGCCGAAGTCCAGGACTGAGAGGTTTTGCGCCCCTAGGCGGCGGGCATCTTTGCAGAGATCATTATCGTTACTGACCAGTAGTACTGTTGCATCTGGGTAGGCACCTTTTAAAAAGCGGATCTGATCAATAATAACTTTGTCGGCTCGGTGTTCGCCCTCTCCGCCGGAGTAGGTTACGCGGACATTGGGCGAGGGATCGGAGTCGCTGCGGGTGTGTCCATCGAAAAGCAGTATGGAGCGCATCGCTGGATTGGGTTCGGTGATGCGAACTAGGTCGTCAATTAAGTGCTGCCTCTTTTGTGCATCAGAGACGGATTTTCCGCGTCCCGGCATATAACGGGCTGGTAGTCCGAAAACAATGTTGTGTCCGTCGAGAAGCAGGATGGCGGGGGCTTTGCCTGCCAGCGCACAGCCTAGCTTCGATGCCGCATCCTGGCGTGATTGCATCTCCTGAGATTGGGGCACGCCCAGGGCTTCAATGGCTGAGAGACGTTTGCTGAACTCCAGTTCAACGCTTTTTAAGGATTTTGTGCTGAGGAGCTTCAGATCTTTGAGCATCTTCGGCAGCGTACGCAGTTTGGGTAAAGATTCATCTGAGGCAGAGTGTATCTTGTTGATCAGCACCTCTTCTATGGGGGAGGCTGCCCGTTGCGGGGTGATCAGCTCTTCCAGATGGTTGATCTCCTCTTCCAGTTTTTTCTCGGCCTGCTTCAGTTCAGGGCATTGATGGATTGCGCTCTGAAGGCTTTCAGTGACCTGGGTATGTAGTTTTTTAAGCTGATCTAACCGATCACTCAGCTCCAATCGATTCTTGCTATGTCGATCTACCTGCTTCTGCTTTTTAAGTGCCTGCTCGGCAAATACAATGGCATCGCTGGCAGGTGTTTCATTTCCGGCCTCTATTTCAATGGCCTTTGCTTCGGCCAGCCAGCCATAAAATTCCTGAGAGAGACTGATATCGAGAGCGGCCTGCAGACGATCTTCACGTCGGGTGGTTTCTCGTTGAAGCTCCGCTTTAACATGTTCTAGCTCTTTGCGGATTGCCCGCAGAGTGCTTTCACCCTCTTTCAGCTTTGTTTCTAAGCGGGTACTCTCCTCTTTCTCTTTTTTTAGGAGAGTGTTAGTCCGGCTGTTTTTGTCGTCTACCCCTTTGAGGCGGTGGTTTTCGGTTTGCAGGGTTTTGATGCGCTGCTCCAGCCGCTCTTTCTGCTCATTCCAGCTTTCTTTGGTTACAATCTTGATATTGTTGACTTCCGCGCCGGTTAGGTCGGTGATATCGGCAAAACGGTCTGCCAGTTCGCCAGCCGCAAATTCCTGGGTCAGTTCTTTGAAATGAGGACTCTTCTGCAGCCAGTCCTCTGCTTTTTCTCGCACTTCCGGGCGCTTATCCAGCAGGGCGGCTGTAATCAATACAGGGGCGCCCAGCAGGGCTGCCAGAACCGCTGATAATCCCGGCAGGGTTTCAGTAGAGATATAGCGTAGTAGTGAATCGGTGCGGCAGTGGGCTGCCAGTATGGTGCGGATCCGAGTGGATATAAGAGGACCGCCAAGAGCAATCTGTTCCAGACGTTTACGCAGAATGGCCGGCTTTTGTGAACGAAATCCACCTGCACTGAAAGAGGGCTCTGTTTTCAGCAGGGTATTAAGCTCTCTGTCGGTGACATAGCTTATAATTCTCAGCAGCTCTTTTTTACAGGGCTCTGTCAGTTGTGTTTTGCATATGGACATTGTTGAAGGTTGAAAAGGTTAAAGGTTAATGTTTAAATGTTAAAGTTTAAAAGTGTTGAAGCGGTTAAAAGGGTTGAAGCGGTTAAAGGGGTTGAAGGTTAAAGGGGTTGAAGGTTAAAGCGGTTGAAGGCATTTGAACCATTTCAACCATTTGAACCATTTGAATCATTTCAACCTCTACTTATACTGTTTGCGGAATTCCCGCGGGGTTATGCCTTCGCTGCGTTTAAAAAGGTTATTGAGGTATTGCGCGTGGCAAAAACCGGTTTGTTTGGCAATCTCATGTATTGTGAGTGCGGTGGTTGACAGGAGGGATTTTACTATACTTAGGCGTGTTCTGTGAACCTCTGTATAGACAGTTCTGTTAAAATTTTCTAAAAACAGCCGGTCAAGGGTGCTGCGCGAGACTCCGGCATGCTTTGCAATCTCCTGGATTCCGATACTTCTTTTGATATTTGTTTTGATAAATGTGATGGCCTTTCGCACAGCAGGCACCTCGATGGCTGTGTAGTCAGTGCTCTGTCGCAGTTGAATTCCTTTAGGTGGTATTAGTCGGGGGTAGCTGGGGTGTGTATGCCTTGTATGAGAGCATCCAGAAGCTCCGCAGCCTCATAACCCACCCGGAATAGATCATGAATTATGCTTGAAAGCGGGACCGGCTGGTTGAGGCATATCAGCTCATTATCGTCAATACCTAGAATGGCAACTGTATCAGGCACATCGATGTCAGCGTTTTGACAGACGTAGAGAATGTTGGATGCATCATAATCATTGTATGTGAGTATGGCTAGTGGCTCGGGGGCCTTTCTTAGCTCCTTCTCAAGCCAGTTGCGCAGATCTTTCCAGCTGTCGACTCTGCCGGGGGAGTGTCTCTCCCAAACCCACTCCAGGGGTTCATTGAGGCCGAGTTTAAGGCAACTTTCCCGAAAACCCGCATAACGCATCCGTTCGATCGGTGTGCCAACCCGTGAGAACCAGGCCGTATGCTTGTATCCGCGTTCTGCAAAATGTTCTGCTGCCAGAGCGCTGATCCGTTTGCTGTCACCGGTAACGCGTGGAAGTTTAATTTCCGGATGGTAGAGCCCCATGTCAACTATCGGGATATTCAGCTGTTGGACATATTGGGCGATATCAGTGCGTTTATTGAAAACAGTCAGAACGCCGTCACCCTGCCACCCTTTGGGGATGGATGCGCGTTCATCAATGGTCAGGTGCCAGTTGTGTTCATGTGCGTAACGACCAATTCCCTGACGGATATGATGATCATACCACTCCATCAGAATCAGAATGTTTGATGGTTCCTCTCTGTTTTGTTCTAACCGCATGCAAATATTATGCACTTTAGTGAGGATAAGTTGCAATATACATTTTCATAAAAGTGTATTATTATAAATAGATTAACTGATCACACAAGCATCTCAAAGGGTGCAGGAGTTTAGGTGTTTAGAATGTTAGGCATTTATGTTTGTATATTCGTTGCGCATTGTGCTCAAAAAAGTAGTTTGATGATTTGCCTAACAGCCTAACAGCCTAACAGCCTAACAGCCTATGCATCCTGTGGAATGCTAATGGATGTTAATTTAGTTTAATTAATTATAAGCGGGAGAACAGAGATGATATCACGTCGCAAGTTTATGGGTGCAACAGCAACAGCAGCGGCCGCAGTTGGTTTTCCAACCATTATTCCTTCATCGGTCTTAGGTGCGGATGCTCCCAGTAATACCATTCAGGTGGGCCAGATCGGTTTTGGCCGTATTGGTAAAACCATGGATGTTCCGGGGATCATCAAATGTAAGGGCGTTAAGTATGTTGCAATTGCAGATCTGGATAAAGTGCGCATAAAAGCAGGTCTTGATTACATGAACGCTTACTATGCCAAGCAGAAGACCTCTGTTGATGTAAAGGGCTATCAGGATTACAACGAGATTATTGCCCGCAAGGATATTGATGCGGTTGCTATCTCGACTCCCGACCACTGGCACAGTCAGCCCGCTGTTGAGGCCTCATTTTCCGGTAAAGATGTTTATATGCAGAAACCTGCCTCGCTGACCATTGCCGAGGGGCGTTTCTTTAGTGATGCGCTGACAATGAATAAGGGAGTTTTTCTTCTCGGTTCGCAGCAGCGTTCAAGCAATCAGTTCCATCGTGCCTGTGAGCTGGTTCGCAATGGGGCTATCGGTAAGGTAAAGCATATTGAGATCGGTCTGCCCGGCGATCCAGCAGGCGGCAAAATAGAGGAGATGCCGGTTCCTGAGGCTCTTGATTACAAAATGTGGCTGGGTTCCACTCCTGAGGTTTATTATACTCAGGATCGTGTGCATAACCCTAAAGGGATAAGTGGCCGTCCTGGCTGGTTGCGTTGCGAGCAGTTTGGTGCAGGAATGATAACCGGTTGGGGGTCGCATCATCTGGATATCGCCCACTGGGCGATGGGTTGGGAACGTCAAGGGCCGAAGTTTATTGAGGGCAAAGGTCAGTTTCACACCAAGGGACTGTGGGATGTCCACGGTGATTACGATATCACGATGACCTATGCGAACGGCACCACGATGCGCATCTGGAACAAGTTTCCCAATGGAGTACGTTTTATAGGAGAGGATGGCCGCTGGATCTTTGTCAGTCGTGGTGGAGCCAAAATGACTGCATCTGATCCCATTTCACCAGGACGTAAGCTCAAGGCGTTGGATGCCAGCAAACCGGAGATATTGAAATTTGAGATTCCTGAGAGTGGTATTCACCTCTATAGGCATCGTGGCAATCATCACCAGAACTGGGTTGATTGTATTCGCTCTCGTAAAGAGTCATTGGTGCCAGCTGAGACAGCACATCGTTCATGCAGTGCTTGTCTTGTGGCGCATATCGGCATGAAGCTGGGACGCAAACTTGAATGGGATTACAAAACAGAGAAGTTTGTAAACAACGATGAGGCCAACTCTATGCTCTCCCGCACCGAGCGTGCCCCTTACGGAACACGCCGCGCCTTTGAACGCCTTAGCAATTAACAGTGAACAGTTAACAGTTAACACTGGACACTGAACACTGAACACTGGACACTGAACACTGAACACTGGACACTGAACACTGGACACTGGACACTGAACACTGAACACTGGACACTGAACACTGGACACTGGACACTGAAAAACTATGACACAACAACACTGGGAACAACTGCTCGCTGTTATTAATGGCGAAAAATTCGACAAGCCGATGTGCGGCTTTCTAGCGGACAGCCCCTGGCTGCCTGAATGGACAGGCAAGGCCTCCATTCTGGATTATTACAGCTCGGACAAGGTCTGGTTGGGTACCAATATGGCGGCTGTTCATAGATTTCCTGATGCCGCATTTATGCCTGGTTTCTGGTCGGAGTATGGTATGTGCACCGAGCCGTCCGCATTTGGCGCAAGGCAGATTTGGCATGAGCATGACCTCCCTTTTGCCGAGCCAATTGAGAGAGGACAGAGCGATAAAGCGCTGGTTCTGACAAAACCTGATGTCTACAGCGCCGGATTGCTTCCCTTTACATTGCGTCGGCTTCAGATGATGCAACCGGCCATAGAGGCAGAGGGACATGCCATCCGCTTTGCTGTGGCACGTGGTCCTTTGAACATTGCCTCCTTTCTTATGGGAACCACTGAATTTCTGATGGCGATGCAGTTTGATCCTGAGGGAACCCATGCCATGCTGAATGTGATCACTGATTTTCTCGAGGATTGGATCAAGTTGCAGGCGGCATCCTTCTCATCCATTCGCGGTGTTTTTTTGCTGGATGATATTGTTGGCTTCCTTGGACCGGCTGATGTGGCTGATTTTGCCATGCCTTATTTGAAAAGGGTATACAGCGCTGTTGCAGCAATTCTAATTTTGAACTGTGCATTGTTGATTTTTGGAGTGTTTGTTGTTGGAGCGCATGATTTCCTGAGCGATACGGCCATCGAGTTGCCGCTCTTAACGTGGCAGGACGCAAA
>JAQIBS010000219.1 GCA_027858965.1 Kiritimatiellia bacterium | reverse complement strand
CAATACAGACCGGATATGATGAATCAACGATCGGTCAGATCGGAGTAAATATTGCCAGCCGCTTTGGAGAACCATTAACTTATGCCCGGCACCTGTTATGGGATATCAAGGATGGCAGCACCTACTATGGAGAGTTCGATGTTTTCATGAACGACTCTTTTGTCACCAATAACGTGCCGGAAATATGGCTATCCAGTTTTGGTCTTACACCAACCGACTCAACCGCTATGATCGACATTGATGGAGACGGTCTTCTGACCTGGGAGGAGTTTTATGCGGGAACAAGTCCTATAGATGCTGATTCGGTATTCAAAATTACAGAAAATGCAATGGAAGGCGGACAGATGCAGCTACACTGGAAAGCTGTCGCCGGAAAAACCTACAGCATTGAATTCAAGTCAGAGCTGACAGATGCAGAGTGGACAATGATTAAAAGCAGAATTCCCGGAGTTGAACCGCAATGCAGCTGGAGCATTCCGGTCTCAGACAACAAAGGATTTTTTCGTATAAAAGTGGAATAGCAGAAAATTAAATAGTGCAAGCATCTTGCTTGCAGATAAAATTTACATGAAGTTGGAGCTTTTGAAAAAAGCTGTTTAGTTGCTTTCAATAAACAACTTATAAAAATAGTTGTCTAACTTTCTTGTTTTTTGTGATATATTTATATATGAACTTAAGCGTATATTTTATCAAAAGAGAATAAACAATGATCGTCACACGTATAAAAGTTTTAATAGCACCGTTTGTACTATTCGCCAGTATCGTCACTGCGCAAATTCAGATTAATGAATTTATGGCACGCAATGATTCAACAATCACAGATGAAGACCTGGATTACTCCGACTGGATTGAACTCAAAAACACATCCTCCGATGCTATCAATCTAGCTGGATGGTATTTGACCGATGATGCCAACAATCTGAACAAATGGCAGTTTCCTGCCACTGACATCCTGCCGGGGGCATACCTGATTGTTTTCGCCTCAGACAAGGATCGCTCTATAGCAGGATCTGAACTGCACACCAACTTCAAATTATCCGGAGATGGAGAATATCTGGCAATTGTTGAAGCAAATGGCACAACAATCGCGCATGAATATACACCCTCTTTTCCCCCGCAGCTGGATGACCTTTCCTACGGGTTTGTCGGTGGAGCAGCAGATCTGACACTGATTGGAGACGAGGCCCCCTGCAGCGCCTTTGTCCCGACGGATGATTCAGAGGGAAACAACTGGCTGTTAACCGGATTTAACGACAGTGAATGGACTTTCGGAACTTTAGGAGTTGGCTATGATACCGGCACCCTTTATGAATCGCTATTTGATGTTGACTTACAGGAATATATGTACGAAATCAATGCCAGCGCCTATATTCGGGTTCCTTTTGTTGTTCCTGCCGATTCTTCAGTTCTCTCACTCTCGCTCCGCATGAAGTATGATGATGGATTTATTGCCTACATTAATGGAGTGGAGGTGGTTAGATCAGCAAATGCACCTCAGTCTCCTACATGGAACTCAGGGGCAACAGTCATTCACAGCGATACCCTCGCCTTACAGTTTGAAGATTTCGACATCTCCGCCTATAAGCACCTGCTTACAGCAGGGCAGAATATACTTGCCATCCATGCGCTCAACTGCCCCGCTAAAAGTTCAGATCTACTTTTTGTTCCCGAACTTAAGTGCCGCATTTCCAGTGATGCCGCCAGTACAGAAACGGGATATCTGGAAGATCCGACCCCTGGCAACGCCAATACCACCGAGATTCTGATAGGGTCTGAAGCAGTGATCATATCTGTTCCCGGAAAGCTATGCTCAGGCTCGGTTATCGTGCAGATCAGCGCTCCGGACTCTGTGGAAAAAATCTACTATACCCTGGACGGCAGCGAACCATCGGCAACATCTGCAGAGTATACAGGCTCTATAACTATCGATGCAACAACCAGTCTGCGTGCCAGAAGTTTTGAAACCGGCCAGGCTCTGGGCCCCATCAGCACTGAGACATATCTGTTTCTTGACAGTGCCGTACAAAATTTCACCTCTGACCTGCCCATTGTCATTGTCGACAATCTGGGTGGGGGCGACATTCCCGATACCTCAAGCCAATCTGCATTCATGGCCTTTTTTAAGCAGGGCAGTGACGGCCGAACCAGACTGACAAATAATTTTGTTTTGAGCACACGTGCCGGCATACGCCGCCGCGGAGAGACGAGCAAAAGAGCGACAAACCGGAAACCCAATCTCGCCATTGAGACATGGGGAGCCGACTCCAATGAAGATGTAAAGATCGCACCTTTGGGCATGCCATCGGAGTCCGACTGGATTCTGTGGGCTCCATGGCATTTTGACCCAGCAGGCATCAGAAATTCGTTAATATATGCGCTCAGCAACCAAACCGACAACTATGCGGTACGCACCCGCTTTGTGGAGGTTTTCTTAAATGCGTACGGCAGTGATATCACAATGGATGATTACGCAGGCCTGTATCTTTTCGAGGAGAAGATCAAACGCGACAATGACCGCGTTGATGTTGAATCAATGACCACGCTGGATAATGAAGAACCTGAGGTGACAGGCGGTTATATTCTGCGTTTAGACAAAGAGGACCCTGACCAAAACCAGATCGAAGGGACAAGTCAAAGCAGATTGTACTGTATCTATCCCCAGCCAGATGAGATCACTGCCGCACAGGAGAACTATATATCAAACTACATTATCAATTTTGAGTCCCAGTTGAGTAATCCAGATCCATTAACCGGCTATCAGGCCTACATTGATACAGATGATTTCATTGATCATTTCATGCTTAACCTGCTCACAAAGAATGCTGACGGACTTGTTTTCAGCACCTATATGCACAAACCGCGTAACGGCAAGCTCTCGATGGGACCGATCTGGGATTTTGATCGATCACAGGAATCCACTGATAGCAGAGATGACGATCCGCTGGGCTGGAAGTATACCACCTACACCTGGTGGAAAAATCTTTTCCAGAATGCGGACTTCTGGCAGCAATACATCGACAGATGGCAGGAACTGAGGGGAAATGTTCTGAGCAACACAAATCTTACTGCAACCATTGATATGATGGCGGCAGAGATTGCAGAAGCAAAAGCGAGAGATATTACCCGTTGGACAGGATTTTCAGATAACACTATTTATACAACACCACGCATTGGCAGTAACGAGCTGGACGGGACTCAGCAGGGTGAAGTGAATCATATGAAATGGTGGTTGCTAACCCGCATGGATTGGATGGACAGTCAGTTAATTGATAGACCAGTCTTCAGTAACCCAGGTGGAGCGATTACAACCTCTATTCAGCTGACAATCACCGCACCTACCGGAACAACGATTTATTATACGCTCGATGGCAGTGACCCGCGTGCAGCAGGAGGGTTACCCTCGGTCTCTGCCACAGCCTATACCAGCGCTCTCACAGTTCAGCCCAATAGTTTTATTCAAGCACGCGCATGGGATGGAACGACATGGAACTCCACCCCTCCAGATGAAACTCCCTGGAGCGGTCCAGTCAAAGCCATTTTTCCCCAATCAGAGCCAGCGCTGTTTTTAACGGAGGTTCACTACAACCCGGAAGCTCCTGATCCGACATCCATTTTCAATAATGATGATTTCGAGTTTATAGAACTACAAAACATTACTCAAGACTCTCTCAACCTACGCGGCTATGCACTGGACGGGAGCATAGAGTTTGCTTTCAGCGACAGCTCGGTGGAGTTACTGCCACCCGGCGAATATGTGGTGGTGGTCCGCAACCGGGAAGCCTTTGCCACTCGTTACAACACGAATGATATCTCCATTGCCGGGGAATACTCCAACAAACTTTCCAACAGCGGTGAGGATATCCGGCTCGAATTCTATGGGCAGCAACTCTTTGAAATTGCATATGACGATGCACGCGGCTGGCCGGTTGCAGCTGATGGCGGTGGACACTCTCTGATTCCAATCAACGATGCCGTCAACGCCCAGGGCTTTGATATCCTCGACTATCCCGGCAACTGGCGGGCATCCACTTACATCAACGGATCTCCGGGTGAGGCCGATCCAGAGCCCCTGGAGAGTCTTATGATCAACGAACTGACAGCCCACACAGATACAGGGCTGGAACCGCCATTTGACTCAAATGACCAGATCGAACTTTACAACCCAACTGCCGCAGCCATCACTCTGGATGTGTACTGGTACCTGAGCGACGACCTCTCCGATCCTCAGAAATGGAATATTCCAACCGGAACAATAATCCCGCCGGGCGGCTGGGTATTATTCGATGAAGATGATTTTCATCCAGAGCGGATTACCGGCTTCGGGCTGGACAAAGCGGGCGAGAATCTCATGCTTTCGCACATCCCCGGTTCTGCTCTTGATCGCATAGCGGACTGCGTGGCCTTCAAGGGACAGACCAATGGAGCATCATTGGGTCGTTATCCTGATGGTAATGCCTGGTTTCAAACACTGACGCCAACACCGGGAACAGCCAACCAGCTGCCATCCCCTGG